>JBEIFO010000015.1:0-16070 GCA_040382375.1 Crocinitomicaceae bacterium | reverse complement strand
TGTTCAGGTGATCGAACGCGTATTTGTATTCGAAGTAATGACTGAAGAGAATGTAGAACAAGGTGGTGATGACAACCATCACTGCTCCTGAATGAATAAAAAATCCGATGCGTCCGAATTTCTTCCAAGTAGGGTCTTCGTTGTTTCGAACCGAAAGGAAGTAGGTCACTGCAGAAAAGGCAGCGGCTATAAATGCTAGGATAACAGCAAAATGCCCGATTTGACCGGGCAAAAGATGTTCGTTGAGGTATTCAATATTGTTCATTCACCAATTACATTTCGTGCTTCTCTTCGTTGTATTTACTTGGACATTTCATTTGAAGGTGATCGCTATGGAAGACTCCTTCGGCATTCATTTTCCCTTCTAAGGTTACATTTTCAGAACGTTCAAGACCGAGTGGCTTTCCAGAATCTTGGTGCAGATAAACTACCTGAGATTTTCCTTCGGAATCGACTACATTGAAAATAGTCAGATTTGCATCTACCACAGGATCGTTTTGAATGGCTACGTTTTTATCTAATGTCCCCACAATTTTATATTTCTCTCCCACGTGCTCTGCCGCCTCTCCGAATGTTGCCGAGCTTGTACTTTTCGCGTAAGTGGCAATGATAATACCGAACACTGACGCCACTAAAATCAATAAAACAATCTGAAGTTTGCTCATCTATTTTTGATTTTGTTCTTTCATTTTCTTCTCTAATCTTGAAACTTTAATGTCAAGACGAGCGAGGTAAACAATAATTCCCGCGAGGATTAGTGTTACTACACCAATCACAACAGGCATCTTTCCGAAATGTTGAAAATAGTCCATATTAATCTTCTGTAAGTTTAAGTTCTTCTTTTATGCGCTTCGCACGAATGCGAACGCTGTAAAGCCAATACCCGAGGCAAATCCATCCGAATACAGCAGGATAGAACACCGCGCGCAAGGTGCTGTCTAAATCGTATTGTGAAAAAGCTGGATTTCCACTTTTCCCCGGATGCAATCCAGCCGCAAAGCGAGGCATGATCATCAATAAAATAAACATGAGCACGAATGCGAAAATGTTGAACACAGCTGAGATGCGTGCGCGTTTGTCTTCATCGTCAATAGATGCGCGCAAGATGAAGTATCCTGAATACACCAAGAAGACTACCAATGCGCCGTTAAGTTGCGGATCATTCGTCCACCAATCTCCCCATGTATAGCGTGCCCACAACGAGCCGGTCAGTAAGCCAAGAACACAGAACAGCACGCCCACTTCATTCAATAATGTTGAACGCATATCGAATTTCAACATCTTCTCCAATCGGTTTGAAGATTCCTTCAAATTCAATAGTTTCAGACTGTTCGAGAATGAGAGAATCATAATGAAGAACATGGTGAACCACATAGGCACGTGCCACATGAGGTTGCGAATGGTTTCATTCAAGATGGGTAAATTCGGAAAACCAAAACCTGTATACTTCTCTTGCTTCACATTTTTAACCCAAGATGAATCGGTTGCGGCAGTATCAAGTGCAATTTTTCCGAGCGAACATGCTTGATTTAGAATTAGCTCTCCGTCTACGCTGTTGTATGCTTTGAAGAGAATGGCGTTGGAGGGAAGGGTGTCGGGAAGATCGACTGTTATAGCTAATTTCCCATTGTCAATGGGCTTTACGACTCCTTCAAAATAATATTCTCCCACTCGAATTCCCGCAGTGGTAGGAACGTCGCTGAAGTGTGTGTAATGTCCCTCAAGTTCTATTTTGTTTTGTCCAGAACTTAATTGTGTCGAATCAGCCACCACCAAGGCGGGATCCAATGCTTGATACAACGAAAATGTACAGGCATACAAGAGAGAAATACTTCCTAAAATTTTATACCAATGCTTCATTCAAGAATGGAATTGTTCACACGCGAAATTAAGCACGAATGTGGGGAAACAAATGAAAAAAAAGGTGCGAATTATCAAGACTTCCAAAAGAAAGGAACCAAGAATAACGACATAATCGTGGTGGTTAAAAACAGCCCTGCAAGAAGCATTAGGCCGAAGGATGCTACTTGCCAAGAAGCTCCATCCAAAATATTAAGGGTTACTGAGGTTAGGGTGAAGAGGAAGGGCATAAGAACCGGAAAACCAAGCACGACAGTTAGGGAAGCAGAACCGTTGGCTTTAAACGATAACGCTGAAAGGAAAGTAAGGGCCGTGCCTAATCCGATACTTCCAAGAGAAACGGCCAACAGTAGCAAGTCCAGAGAGGTTCTAGACCAAATGTCAGATCCGAAGAAGAGAGAAAAAAGTAAGATCGAAAGAAGATTTAATACTAAGACCAACAGAGAGTAATACGTCGCCTTGGCTATCCATACTTGTCGTGGAGAAGCCAGGGTGTATAAGAGTTTGTCGGTTCCGTTTTGTTCTTGTTGAAACGATTTCTGCATGGCGTTGAAAGCCGCGAAGAGTCCGACTATCCAAAACAACGCCGCAAGAACTTTTGAATCATCAATTTTTTCAAGGGCCAAGTAGCAGGTGAATACGGAAGAAAGCACAAAGAGTAGGATGCCAAAAAGCAGTTGCTTTTTACGCATGTCGAGTTGAAACTCTTTTTTGAATAGAATATAAACGGCTTTCACCTTGCGAAGATAAGAGCAACGAAGTGAATGCGGTTTAGAAGGTTCGAAAAGAACTGCGCGGCACAATGTATTCTCCGTTCGGCTTGCGAATCATTTGGTAGAATTCCTTGCACAAGAAATTTAAATTTCTGCGGACAGGTCTGTTCTTTAAATGACATTCCCATACTTCCATGGCTGTTTGCTTGGTATTCTCCCAGGCATAGGTGTTTAATCCTTGAGGCTGAAGGAAGGATTCGATGTACATTTTAACGTCTTGAATTTGTGTTAGGTTTTGCATTGTCTTTGAATTTTCTTCAAAGCACACCCTTCACATTGTAATGGATTTACGAGGTGAAATTTATTTGTAATTCTTCATCGCGAGATCTAAGCGACGTAAAATTTCTTTTCGAAGGGAAGAGGGTTTGAGCACTTCGACTTCATTTCCATAACTAAGAATGAAATTGTAAAGCTCTTGACACGGATGCAGTTCAAATTGAAAAACAGTTCCTTCTTTCGATTCTTTAATTTTCTTTTGTGAAGAATGAAGAGGTTGGGTCTCTACCAACTTTGCTGCTACAGCAGAAAACCGAAGTTCTATCTTCTCTGGTTTGCCCGTGCTTTCTGAGATTCCCATACTGTATTGAAAAAACGTTTCCGGAGAAAATCCTTTTGGAACAGTAAACTTACTTTTTGAAACTTCAATAGAAACAATGCGTTCCAATCCGAATGTCAAAATCTTTTCGCGTTCTGGCACAAATGCAACAAGGTACCAGCGATTTAAATACTCCTTCAACAACAAAGGCTGAATAGAATATTGCTTTACTTCATTCTCTTTGAAACTTTGGTAAAACAGCGTGCAGGCAATCTTGGATTTTGCGGCTTCTAGCAAGGGCCCAAGAAACTCATTGCCTTGACTTACCGTGCTTGTTTCAAATTGAATTAACGCTTTGTGCTTTTCTTCTTCAATAGATGAATTCAAATTAACGCGCTGAATAATCTTGTCAACGGCGCTTTCATACTGAGAAAGAAGAGGTACATGTCGAAATTGATTCAAAATAGCAGCAGCGAAGCGAATGGCCTCAATGTCCTCGTCGACAAGATTTAATTCGTTGATCGAATAATCTTCTTCGGTGTAAAAATAACCTTTGTGGGTTCTGTTGTATTCGATAGGAGCATAGTAGCCAAGCTCACTTTCGTTCTTCATGGCCCATATGTCTTTGTCTATGGTGCTCAATGAAATCTGATCGGCTCCAGAGCCGTATAATGCATCTGCACAGGCCTCACGCAAATCTTCTCTACTGGGGAATGGTTTCCCTTTGTTCGTTAAACAACGATCAATGATTCGGTAGCGAAGAAGTGCGTATTTATTGGCCGGCATTTTTTAATTAGAATGGCAAGTCGTCTCCGTCAGCGTTGTTATCTGAAGGATTCTCGTTCATTACTGGAGCAGAAACCGGAGCAGATGAATTACCCATGGTTGAAGGATTACTTGCTGAAGTGTTTCCTGCAGAAGCGACATCGATTGCCCACATATCCAAGGAGACAAAGTGTCTTCCGTTGTACTCTCTTCCACGAAGATTGAATTTCACTTTCACCACATCGTTTTCCTTGAAATTCTTCAAGACATCAATTTTTTCTTTTGCTGCTTGAACAAGGATTTCTTGCGGGTAGCGCTCGTCTGTACGAACCACAAATTCTTGAATACTGAATCCGCTAGGGAATGATTTTGTTTCGTAGAACTTAACTAAAGTTCCGGTTAATTCTAATGACATAATACTGATTGTTTAGTAGCAACGAATATCGGAATTCTTGTTAGGATTCGAAAGTAATTGTTATGAACAATTCGCCCGAATGTTGCATAGTAACGAATGTCCGAAGGACTAATGTTGGCAGAGCCAACGAATGTCTTCGACGATACTTCGTAAGATTAATTTAAGTCACTAGGCATTCGCGCTTTGCGCATCAGTCTTTTTTTCGCGGAAGAGAACAAAGAACAGAACAGCAACAACCAAAGAATATCCAGCAAAGAATGCCCATGCGCCCGGCCAGTTTGTTGTTTTATCGGGTAAGGTATAATATTGGTCAATGACCCAACTGCTTGCAATGGTTCCGAAATAGGCACCAAATCCATTGGTCATCATAATGAATAATCCTTGAGCACTCGATCGCATGCGTGTATCTGTGGTGGTTTCAATATACATGGAACCAGATATTAGGAAAAAGTCGAATGCCATTCCATATACAATGCAACTCAAAACAATGAAGGTGCTTCCCATTGGAGCCATGCCCAAGGCGAAGAAGCCATAACGCAAAATCCAAGCGAGTAAAGAAAAGAGCATTACTTGCTTCATTCCAAATCGCTTCAAGAAAAATGGAATCGTAAGAATGAAAATGGTCTCAGAAACTTGAGAAATAGAATAGATGATTGTTGAATATTTTTCTACTATTGATCCTTTCGCAAAGCTGCTTAAATAGGCATCTCCGTACATATTTGAAAGCTGAAGCGCTGCCCCTAAAAGCATGGAGAACACAAAGAACAAGGCCATTTGATAATTTCCAAATAATTTGAAAGCATCAAGTCCAAGCATCTGTATGAAGGTCTTCTTCTCGTTTGTTTTTTCTTCTGGCGGACAAGCAGGTAAGGTGAATGCATAAATTCCTAGGAAAATAGCCATTGTACCTGCAATCACGAATTGCATTGAATTGTCTTTACTGCCAGATAAATTGGTAGTCCACATTGCAATGATAAATCCGATTGTTCCCCAAACCCGAATCGAGGGGAAGTCCTTTACCACATCGAAATTGAACATTTTAAGAATGCGATAGGATACTGAATTGGACAGTGAAATTGTAGGCATGTAGCAGATCATTGCAGCGAAAATCACCCAATACAACAGGTCGTATTCGGCCATGCCAGCTAGTGATGGGAATTGTTGTTGCAACCAACCTAATTGTGTAACTAGCAACAAAAACATTCCATAAAGAATGTGCAATATTCCGTATAGTCGTTCTGCACGCATCCATTTGTCGGCAATAATACCAATGAGCGAAGGCATTAAAATAGATGATAGAGCAAGCGTAGAGAAGATAGCACCAAACTGACCGAAGTTCCAGTGCTTTCCGTCAATACAATAGGTACCTATTGTTGTTAACCAAGCGCCCCAAACGAAGAATTGCAAAAAGCTTAGGATGGTCAGACGTTGCTTAATCATGCGGAAAGAGTTTAGTTGTTGAATGCAAGAAGCGTACATGCCGCTTCAATAACATTTTTGTTTTTTAATAATTCAGCTGCACGGGCATGAAGCGATTGTTCCAACGCTTCTGCATTTCCTTCATGCTCTAAAAATAGGTCAGAAAGCTCTATTAATTTGTATTCATTCACATCGGTCTCGTTCGGAAGGGCTTGCAGATTGCCCAACATACCTAAATCATTTCCCGTTAAGATATTCGAATGACGAATGTCTTCGGGCAATGCGTCTATTCCAATTCCAATTTTTTCATTCGGTTTCGGAACTTCAAACAATCCGTCAATGGCGCGAACATAGTAGTCTCCTCCTGCACGTGCTACAAGATCTGCCTTCAGCATATCTATTCTTCCATTTTCATCGAGAATGGAATCGCTGATGTGCACACGAACAATTTCGCACACCACCAAATTTCCAGCGCCTCCTTCGGTTCCAAGTTCAATCACTTCCTTCACCTTACATTCCAACTGAATCGGAGATTCAGCAACGCGCGGAACGCTTATGGCTTCAGAAGCCAATTCAGTCACTCCAGCTTTAATGAATTCATTTACTCCAGCGGCGTATTCAACGCTACTTAACGAGCATTGCTGAACCAAACTGTAATTCACAATGTTGATTACGCATTCAGGAACGCGCTTCACGTTCTCATATGTATGCTTGGTCGTATTGTCACGTCCTCTTCTCGCTGGAGAAAAAATAGCAATGGGCGGATTAGCAGAAAAGACGTTGAAGAAACTGAACGGAGAAAGATTCGGCGTTCCGTTTTCATCAACGGTGCTCACCCATGCAATGGGGCGTGGAGCAACGCTGCCTAAAAGAAGTTGATGCAATTTCCCAACGGGAATTTCACCGGGAATAAATGTGGCCATATTATTTTTTTGAAAGCGCTTCCACTTCGGAAACGGAGTCCATCACTTTTTTCTTCAATTCATCTTTGAATTGCGCTATGCGTTGCATCAATTGCGCGTCGGCAACGGCTACAATTTGAGCGGCTAGAATACCTGCGTTACGCGCACCATCGAGGGCAACGGTTGCAACAGGAACACCAGCTGGCATTTGTAGAATGCTTAGAACGCTGTCCCAGCCGTCAATACTATTCGAAGATTTAATTGGAACACCAATAACAGGAAGAGGAGTGAGAGAAGCAGTCATTCCTGGTAAATGCGCCGCCCCGCCGGCTCCTGCTATAATTACCTGAACACCTCTACTGGCGGCGCCCTTGGCGTACTCGAACATGCGGTCAGGTGTGCGATGAGCACTAACTACACTAATTTCAAAGGGGACGTTCAACAGGGAAAGAACATCTGCAGCTTCTTGCATAATGCGCAAGTCGCTCTTACTTCCCATTATAATTCCTACCATAGTCTTTATTGTTTGTGTCGTCACTCAAATCCTATGGATCAGAGATTTACTTATTGTTTCTTTTGTCTAACTCGTCGCGAAGCTTCGAAGCTAACTCGTAATCTTCATTCAACAAGGCCTCATCAAGTTTCTTCAAGATCTCTTCCGGAGTCAATACTTCTTCTAAATCATCTTCAGTTATGTCAAGGTCGAAATCCAACTCGTCCCCTTCAGTCAATGCACGCATGTCTCTTCCAACTTCATCCATAACCTCCTTCGCACAATAGATAGGAGCACCAAAGCGAATCGCTATGGCCACTGCATCACTCGTGCGTGAGTCTACTTCAATCGTTTTTCCATTTCCTCTCACAATAATTCGCGCATAGAAAATCCCATCGATCATCTGATAAATGAAAACTTCTTCCACATGAATTTCAAAATTCTCGGCGAGTGAAACGAAAAGATCGTGGGTAAGCGGACGAGTAATTGGCATTTTTTCCATGACAATCACAATGCTGTGCGCTTCAGCCGGACCAATAACAATGGCCAAGCTGCGAGCACCTGCTATTTCAGTAAGTGCCATGACATACGCCCCGTTCGAGCTGCTGCTCGGGGTAATGTCTACCAAGTCAAGCTGAATTTTATCGGCCATTATTTTGTAGCGTTGAAGGCTTTCGCCGCGGCTATTAATTGTGGAACAACTTCAAACGCATCGCCAATAATTCCGTAGTCCGCCGCCTTGAAGAAGGCTGCCTCTGGATCCTTGTTTATCACAACAATAACCTTCGATCCGTTTACTCCAGCCAAATGCTGAATAGCTCCGCTGATTCCGACAGCAATGTACAAATTCGGACGAATAGCAATTCCTGTTTGTCCCACGTGCTCATGATGAGGGCGCCATCCGATGTCAGAAACTGGACGTGAACATGCTGTTGCTGCTCCGAGTTCCTTCGCTAATTCTTCAATCATTCCCCAGTTCTCTGGGCCTTTCATTCCTCTTCCTGCAGAAACAACTTTGTCGGCTTCTGGCAATGGAATAGATTCACTCTCTTCAATGCGAACTTCTTTCACACGAACGCGTGCAGTTCCAACTTCAGCGCTAAATGCGGTAACTGGACATGCTGCGCCTGCTGTGTTCACTCCGTATGAGTTCGGAAGAACGGTAACAATGCTTATTTCTGAATTCACGGTAACGTGCGCAATGGCTTTACCTGAGAATACATTTTTCTTAACGATATTTCCTGTTGGAAGGAAAGACGCTCCTGAAACCAATCCAGCGTTCAAACGAACAGATAGGCGAGGGGCTACAGACTTTCCAATTAAATCTTGAGAAAGGACAATGGCAGTTGCGCCACTTTCTTTTTGAGCGGCTAACATAAGCTTGGTGATTTGCTCACCATCTGCCACGCTCAAAGCATCCATCTTCCATACTTCATTTGCACCCGCTGTTCCTAAAACAGAAGCATCAATAGTTCCGTAAGTAATAGCGATACAAGTTCCTCCAACGCTTGCAGACCAAGCTGATGCGTATGAAACGGCCTCTAATGAGGACTTCGTGAATTTACCGTTGAGGTGTTCTGCGAATACGATTGTTTTCATGTTCAGTTTGGTATTAGATGACTTTCGCCTCTTGATGTAACAAGGTGATTAACTCGGCAGCGTTTGCTGGATCTACGTATTTGCAAGCACTCTTCGCAGGTGGCAATTCGTAATTGTTTACGGAAGTGGTTGCGGTTGTATTCTCAACAGAAACGACTTCTAGCGCTTTAGTGCGTGCCGCCATAATGCCTCGCATATTTGGAATGCGTTGCTCAGCCATTCCTTTCGCAGCGCTTATTACCGCAGGAAGATTAACTTCTAACACTTCCATTCCACCTGTAACTTCTCTTTCGCAAGTAGCAACACCGTTCGCAACATCAAGCTTCGCAGCCAACGCAACCAAGGGCATATCTAACAATTCAGCAACCATTCCAGGTACAACAGAACCGTTGTAGTTAATGGTTTCCTTTCCACATAAAATTAAATCGAATCCTTTGTCTTTGGCGTAATTCGCAATGTGTGTAGAAACACTTAACGCATCTGCCTCAGGAGCGTCAATGCGAACAGCATCATCAGCACCAATTGCCAAAGCCTTGCGAATGATTTGTTCGTAGTCTACTCCTCCAACGCTAAGAACAGTAACGTTTCCGCCTTGAGCTTCTTTCAATTCTAACGCACGAACAAGGGCGTACCACTCGTCATACGGATTAACAATGAAGTTTACTCCAGCTTCATCGAATGAAGAGTTGTTGTTGGTGAAGGCAATCTTCGACGTAGTGTCGGGCGCCTTACTCACACAGACTAAAATTTTCATGTTGCAGTTTTAAGGCTGCGAAGTTACGAAAGCAAGCGCCAAATTTTAGAATTTCACGCGATGATTTATTGAATCATTTCCAACTGACGAGCGACCTTCTGAAGAATCTCGAAAACAGTCTCGGCCATAACGTTTTCACTGTCGAGGGTCGGATTGATTTCCGTGAATTCCAAACAACAGATTCTTTCGTTTTGAAGTAACTCAAGGATTAAGTCAGCCGCTTCACGCTCGTTAATTCCTCCTTTTACCGGAGTGCCTGTTCCTCTAGAAACCGTTGGATCCATTGAGTCTACGTCGAAACTGATGTAGATTTTATCGCAAGCGCTTAAGTAACGAAGAATCTCGCGACTCAATTTAGTGATACCCGTTTTGCGTAGTTCGTTGGTTGAAACCACTTTCACTTTGTTCTGCTTGATTAACGCAGCCTCCTGTTCTTCAAAGTCACGAAGGGTGATGTACACAAGGTCGCGGTATTCAATCTTCGGACAGATATCTCCCACGTTTTTCAGCATTTCCCACAAGTCAATGGTCTCATAGTCGAGGTCATTCACCTTTTCTTCAATATTGTCTTCGTTCAAAGCGACTGCCAATGGCATACCGTGAAGGTTTCCGCTTGGACTCGTATAAGGACTGTGCAAATCGGCATGCGCGTCGATCCAGATAACTCCCACACGCGATTCCGGATAGGCCATGCGAATACCGGCAAGCGTTCCTCCAGCATTGCTGTGATCTCCGCTTAATAGTAAAGGAAAGCGATTGTCGCGAATGGTATCTCTAACTGCAGCACCAATGCGCTCGTACATTTTTAGTACGCTGCGAATATGCTTCGCGTAGCGGCTACCTGGATTGTTATGCAATGCAGCATTGTCGTTCGGAATGACAATGCTTCTGTATTTTTTGAAAAAGCCTGAACGGAAGTCGAGTGCTGCAATTTTTAATGCATCTACTCCCAGACTAGATCCGCGTGTTCCTGCTCCAACTTCACTCGGAACCTCGATAATTCGAATGTTTTTCGCTTTTTTGTTAATCATAATACAAAGATAGTTATTGAAGTGCTGTTCGAATTATTTCTTCTCGACTCCTATTGCAAACATGACATTTCGTTTGTTGAAGTCCCAATTCATTTCGCGCCATTCGGCAATAGATTTGGTAATCACATAACCGTTCTGGCTGTGAACATCACAACCAATGCAAAGCAGCGTTGTTGGTTGAAGGTGCTCGCGTAAATCGTCGTACACATGATGGCTGCGATAAGGCGCATCCATGAAAAGTTGAGTCACTCTAAATTCCGAAGATTGTCTTTCCAACATTTTTATTTTCTTCATACGTTCACCACGCTCGCGTGGAAGGTATCCGTGAAAAGTGAAAGATTGTCCGTTCAAACCAGATGCTGCAAGAGTGAGCAAAATAGAGGAAGGTCCCGTTAAAGGAACCACTGGAATGCCCATGCGATGAGCTTCGGCAACAATCACAGCTCCGGGGTCAGCTATGCAAGGCATACCCGCCTCACTCATGAGTCCGGCGTTTTTTCCTTCAAGAATCGGCTTTAACCAATCATCGTAACCAAGTTCCTTACTGTGCTCGTTAATAACGTTTAAGGTAATTTCATCAAAAGCTTTGGTGTATCCAACTTTACGTAAATATCTACGAGCTGTTTTCAACTCTTCCACAAAGAAAATGTCCAATTCTAACATTAATTCGTTGTTGAATGGAAGGTGTTCCATCTGGTGAAGATCTCCAATTGGGGTAGGAAAAAGGTAAAGCGTACCTGGATTTATTTTAGACATAAGCGGTATATCGAGGTGATATTTTTTGCGTCCGTGAAGGTACTGCAACATTTCATTGAGTTGAAAACAAAAAAGACAGCCGAGGCTGTCTTTTAATAACGCATTGATTCAATTTATAAATCGTCGAATGAAATGTCGCTTGAAGAGGAAGATGCTGTGGGTTCTTCTGGACTAGATGATTCGGCAGCCGGTGCAATGTTTTCACTCTCGGATTCCGAATGCTCGTTTTCTGATGTTTCAAATTCAGATGAGCGGAAATCACCTGTGTCTTGCAGTTGGCGAATGTGATTAATGGTGTCTTCCAAGCCTTCAATAAATTTATCGAAGTCTTCTTTGTACAAGAAAATTTTGTGCTTTTCGTAGCTGGCTTGACCGCTATCTGAAAATCCGGAACGCTTACTTTCCGTGATAGTCATGAATAAATCGTTGCCTCTTGTTGTTTTTACATCGAAGAAATACTTGCGTTTACCCGCGCGTACCTCTCTAGAAAATACATCGTCACGGTAGTTACTGCCTTCTGCCATAGCTGTTAAAGTTTTCGTTCAATTTGGTTAAGTGTACCAAAAATAAAAAAAATACTCACATATCAAAATATTCTTGCCTCTTTTTACAACAAATCGTTCAGGGTCGGGGTAAGACGATAACGGTCTTCACCGTAACGGCTGGCCAATTTTTTCATTTCCCAAGCAACCTGATCAAGACCCAATTCTTTTCCCCAGGCAATGAGCCCCTTCGGATAATTCACACCTTTGGTCATGGCTAAATCCAAATCTTCAGCACTGGCAAGGCCTGTGCGCAAAGCTTCATAGGCCTCATTGATGAGCATACAAAGGATTCGCTTGCCAATTTCTTCTGGACTCAAAATGTTTAATGATTCGGAGGCCTGGGCTGAACCCTCTTCGTAAGAATAAAATCCTCTTATGGTCTTTCTTCCCAACCAACCGGCTTCCACATGACGCTTCTGGGTGGTGCTTGGGGTATAACGCGGATTGAAATAATTCGCTGCAAAGACGCTTTCGGTCACAGCATAGTTAACGTCGTTGCCAATGAGATCCATTAACTCGAACGGTCCCATCTTGAATCCCAAAGCCTTCATAGCTCCGTCAATTTCAGAATAGGTAGCCATGCCTTCATCATAAATACGAAGGGCTTCCGAATAAAATGGACGAGCCAAGCGGTTCACAATGAATCCAGGTAAGTCTTTCGTGACAACAGGTGTTTTCCCCCAATCAATTATTTTAGTTTGAAGTTCACCAAGTCTGTCTGTGTTGGTTTGAAGGGCAGGAATAATTTCAACCAAAGGCATTAAAAAAGCTGGATTAAAAAAATGAATTCCCCAAACGCGCTCTGGGTGCTTGCATGCCGAAGCAATCGCAGTAACCGAGAGACTGGAAGTATTGGTTGCTAGAATGCTGGTCTTGGGCAACAAGGCGTCGAGCTCTGCAAATACAGCTTTCTTAACAGCAAGATCTTCCACAATAGCTTCAATCACCCAATCACAATCGGCCAGGTCATTCATATATCGAACAAAACTCACTTGCGAAACCAACGCTGTTTTCCTTTCTTCCGTAATCTTTCCTTTCTCAACCAGTTTCGAGAATTGTGTATCTAAGCTGCTCTTTGCGCGTTCCAAAGCTTCTTCATTCGTATCGAATAGAGCAACATGATCGTTCCCCATTAAAGCCACTTGCGCAATTCCAGTGCCCATGGCACCCGATCCAATAATTCCTATTTTCATATTGCAAATTTCGTTAGTTTTGGTGAAGTGACTGCACGATATATAAAAATAGCAATTCTTTTCTTTTTAGCCATCAATTGTTTACCTCAATTGTCGGCTCAATCACCTGTAAAATTAAAGGAGTTTGCCAAGAAGGAAGCAGACGCGTTGAATTGGCCAGCTGCATACGATTGGGCGAAGCAGGCGTATTTGCTTGATTCTACCAATTTCGATTCTCAAGTTTTATTGGCGTTGTGCGCGAATGAAATAAAGGAATTCGAGGAAAGCATGAAGCTGTTTGAAAAAATTGCAGAGAAAGACTTAGGCAAAATTCAACCAGATGCTATGTACTATTTGGCCAAAGCCAAAAAGGAGTTAGGTTATTACGAAGAGGCAGAGGTCTTGTACCGAAAGTTCACTAAAAAAAGCAAGACGAAGAATGTCGCATTGAAGAAAAGAGCGGAACAAGAAATTAAAAATTGTACTTGGGCTTTAAAGAATATTCAAACAGATGATTCGCTACACGTTTATCGATTGCCGCAAGCCCTTCAGCATGAAAGCGCCGATGTCTTTCCGCGCATGGATGATTCGCTGTTGAATTATTATTTTTATGAGGAAGAGAAGAAGCAATGGAACCAGGTTGTTCGGTCATTGGGAGAGGGGAAGATATCTGTTCTAACTCCGATGTCTTTCGGATACATGACCTTTCTTGGTGATACCGCTGTTGGCGTTGAAACGAAAGAAGGAATAAGCTCCTTACTCATGCTGGTTCGTCAAGATTCAACGTGGGTGGTAATAAACAAATTGGAAAAACTAAACGACGGCAATTCTTCCATGCCGCATTTGGTGCGCCTTGATGGAGTCTTGCATTTGTTTTTTGTTTCCGAAAGGGAAGGAGGTGAAGGAGGAAAGGACATCTGGATTGCCAGGCAAACAAAAGGTGTTTGGGGGAAACCCTTCAATGCGGGAAGAAAGGTAAATTCTTCGGACGATGAAATTTCGCCATTTTATTTCAAGAATAAACTGTACTTCACTTCTTCTTGGTACGAGGGTTTCGGAGGTTGGGATATTTATTTTTCAGAGGGAAAACCCGGTAGTTTTGAGAAAGTGGAAAATGCTGGACTCGGTTTGAATTCTAAATACAACGATTGGGGATTAAGTTTCAATCAAGAAAAAGCAATCGCGTTTTTCAGTTCAGATAGACCCTTGGACGATGGGGCGAAGTTTCCTCCATGCTGTACCGATCTGTATGCCGCAACTTGGACGAAGGGGGTAGAGAAGATCACCTCTGATTCTCTTTATATTTCCTTGTACGAGTTGAATAAAATTCTACCCGTTAAGTTGTTTTTTCACAACGATGAACCGAATCCGGATTCAAACGACACCACCACGGTGTTCACGTATACAGAGACCTTCACTAATTATTTAAAGTTGAAGGAAACCTACGCTAGTAAATTAGGTAGTGAAAAAGGTGCTGGTGAAGACACCGAGATAGAGGTAGATGCGTTTTTCGAAAATAAAGTTCAACAAGGAATGAACGATTTGTTTCAATTTGAAGATTTATTGAAAAAGGAATTAGTTGCTGGAAACACGGTGAAGGTAACGGTTAGAGGATTTGCAAGTCCTCGCGCAGCAAGCGATTACAACCGAAGACTTTCTTTAAGACGCATAGCATCTTTGAAGAACAGATGGCTTCAAGACGAAGTGTTCAAGGCGGCGTTGGATTCGAATGCACTCGAAATCATTCCACTTCCTTTCGGAGAGAATCAGTCTAAAGCAGGAGTGAGTGATGATATTAAAAACGAGAAGAAAAGTATTTATAGCAAAGGTGCTCGTCTTGAAAGACGGATAGAAATTGAGAGCGTGTCTATTAATAGGAAAGAAGAGACAACAGCCAAACTAGATGTAGGAAGTGGAATTGTTTATTTGGGAAGGGTAGCTAGAGGAAGTTTCACTTCGCGTGAGGTAATCATTTCGAATAGCGGAAATTCAATATTGAAAATAGACAGTGTTGAAGCCTCATGCGGCTGCACGGTGCCTGTTCTAGCGAAAGATGTTTTAACCCCTGGAGAAAAGACAACGTTGAAAATAACATTTTCAGCACCTCAAAAAACGGGTAAGGAAGTGAAATTTGTTACCCTATTCTCCAACGGTAAAGCCATAAAGGTCATTACCGTTGAAGCAATAGTTGAGTAATTATTCTGCAGCGGGAGGAGTACCCTTCTCTACATGCATCTTCACCTCATTCAATTCGGTGTCGAAGTCTACATGAAGCGTATCACCCGGCTTAATCTGACTGTTAATGATTTCTTCAGCCAGCGGATCTTCTAAATATTTTTGAATGGCTCTGCGCAAGGGGCGTGCGCCATACTTCTCATCGAATCCTTTATCAGCAATGTAGTCTTTAGCTGTTTCAGTAAGGGCAATGGTGTATCCAAGGTCGGTGATACGAGAGAAGAGTTTCTTCAATTCGATATCAATGATTTGATGAATATCTTCTTTCTTCAATGCGTTGAAGACAATAATATCGTCAACACGATTTAAGAATTCAGGAGAGAACGCTTTCTTCAAAGCCGCTTCAATCACACCTTTCTTGCTGTCGTCTTCTTGTGTTGTTCTTGAAGTTGTTCCAAATCCAACACCTGTTCCGAAATCTTGAAGCTGACGTGCTCCAATGTTCGAGGTCATAATGATAACCGTATTCTTGAAGTCGATTTTACGCCCCATGCTGTCTGTCATTTGTCCATCGTCGAGGGCTTGAAGCAATAGATTGAAAACATCTGGATGCGCCTTCTCAATTTCGTCTAACAAGATAATGCTGTAAGGTTTGCGACGAACCTTCTCGGTCAATTGTCCACCTTCTTCATATCCAACATATCCCGGAGGCGCTCCAATCAAACGTGACACAGCGAATTTCTCCATGTACTCACTCATATCAATGCGTATCAACGCATCATCAGAGTCGAACATATAACGCGCTAATTCTTTCGCCAGTTGTGTTTTTCCAACTCCAGTTGGACCTAAGAAAATGAACGAACCAATTGGGCGATT
>JBEIFO010000014.1:0-16096 GCA_040382375.1 Crocinitomicaceae bacterium | reverse complement strand
GCATTTCAGAGCAAATAGATGCGTTGGACATTATGGGTGTGAACTCTGCGAGCTATTTGATTCTTCCTAAATTAATCGCGTCCACTGTCATGTTTCCCTTCTTGGTTCTATTAGCTATGAGCGTAGGTATTTGTTCGGGCGCTCTTGTGGGAACCATGACTAAAGCCGTTTCGCTCAACGATTTCATCTACGGTATTCAATACGATTTCGACAGTTATGGAATTGTCTATTCACTTATAAAAACTGTTTTCTTCGCTTTCATTCTTTCTACCATTCCTGCTTATCACGGTTATTACGCAAGTGGTGGCGCGTTGGAGGTGGGGAAATCAAGTACGAAAGGTGTGGTCTATAGCATGGTTGCGGTAATGGTTGGGAATTATTTGCTTACTCAAATATTACTGCTGTGATTCAGGTAAAAAATATTTCCAAAGCCTTTAAAGAAGCTCAGGTGCTTTCAGATATTTCCATTGACTTCGAACCCGGAAAAATTAATTTTATTATCGGAAGAAGTGGACAAGGAAAAAGTGTTCTGCTCAAATGTATGGTTGGTTTGCTAGAGCCCGATAATGGAAGCATACTCTACGATGGTGTGGATTTTTTGAATATGGACGAAGATCAGCACAAAGCTATTCGTCAAGAAGTGGGTATGCTTTTTCAAGGAGCTGCTCTTTTCGATTCCATGACCGTGGAGGAAAACGTTATGTTTCCGCTGACCATGTACAGCACTTTGAGCTTCGAAGAAAAATTAGTTCGAGTTAATGAATGCCTCGATCGCGTGAATCTTGTAGGTAAAAACAAATTATACCCTGCCGAGCTCTCTGGTGGAATGAAGAAAAGAACGGGCATTGCACGAGCTATCATCATGAATCCGAAGTTTCTTTTTGTAGATGAACCGAACTCTGGTTTGGATCCAGAAACTTCTATTGTCATAGACAATCTCATTCGCACCATTACCTATGACCTTGGCTCAACAACGATTGTCGTTAGTCATGATATGAATTCGGTTATGGAAATTGGAGATAACATCAACTTCATCAGTGGTGGAAAAGTCGAATGGCAAGGCAATAAGCACGACTTATTGAAATCTGAAAACACAGCTTTGAACAACTTCGTCTTCGCTTCGGAGTTTATGCAAGAGATTAAGGAAAATCTGAAGAGATAGGGGGCGAGTGATTATTCGCCCCGATGATTATCTATCTTACCCAGAACTTCTCTGTAACCGTGTGCTCCTGTGTTCTGAATGAAATCATATACAATCCAGACGCAACATTCGAAGGCAGTGGGACTTGAATCAACTGATCCAACGATTCAATGAACACATCTTTCGAGAACAGCATTTGTCCGTTCATTCCAACCAATTGAATCATTCCTTTTCCTAAAGCACGTTCATCGGTGATTCGAATGGTGGCCATCTTCTCTTCAATTCCTTGGAAAGAAATTACAGCAACATTTCCTTGCTCATCAACTTCCATAATGTCGGCCGCATTTCTTTCAACATGAATTTCATCATTCATAACTTCCATAGAACTCGGATCTCCAGGAGCCATAGCTGCTCCAATGGTTACCACACAAAACGGACCGTAGTCGCCTTCTTGCGGCGTGTTGCATGAAATAAGTTTTGGCTTCGCCGCAATTCGATATGAATTACCGGTAACCAATCCGAATTGATTCAACATTAAAACCTCCGATGAGGTGGTAGCCACTATAGCCGGTGCTATAGGCGTTTGCGGTGCCGTTGGAACTACTTGCGCAATCTGCCAGATATATTCTCCTGCTCCTTGCGTAAACTGGGAATAAATAATGCTGTATGGTGAAATAGTCGTCCCGCATAAATTAGCATAGGCCGGTGGTGGACCAGTTATGGTTAAGTATGGAATTGGTGCGGTAATTAAACAATAGGGCGCACTCCAAAGACCCCAAACATTGCAATAATTCATGCGAATTCGAACCGAATAAATTCGGTTGTATCGCAGACAAGACAACGCAGGAATATTCATATTCAAAGTAGTAATACCAGGAGCAGATTGTGTGGTAACAATAACATTTCCTGCCAACGTGAATTCCCATTCAGTCATGGCCGTTGGGCCTAAATAGGTGGAATTCAAAACCCCGCCGAGTAAAGTCACTGTCGCGCACGGAGCGTTGCTAATGGTATTATTGGGATAGGCCTCCATGGCCAAGGTTCTAACCGGGCCTTCACCACACCAAATTCCATCCATTTGAATTTCAATGTACACGTCGTACGTCTTCCCATAACAGATGCAAGGAAAAGTATACAAATACACTTGATCCACACTTGAAGCTCCTGTATTTCCTGTGCAAGGCGTGCCTGTCGGATCCGCCTGATCAACAAAGCGATAACGAGTTGAAGTAACTAAATTGTTCTGTGCTGCGAAGGTTGGGTTATTGCGTTTTGCAAAATTGTTTGTTCTATATCCAACCAAACCTGCGTCTGGAGAAGGATTCGGAGAAGAAAGTAGTTGAGCCGTTGGATAGTATTCTACTTTTACGGTAAAGCAAGAAGCTGTAGTCCCATTTGATCCTACACGGAAATAATATTCTGTTCCAGGATTAACTGGGTTAGTCGCCCATGTTGTCTTTAGCGTTTCTGTAACCCCCGAACCACCCGCGTTAACGCATTGCATATAGATTGGTGCGGCGGCTGTTCCCGCGTAAAAATCTATCGAAGCATCAAATCCCGTTGGCACAACAGACACTTTAACCGCAGCTGAAAGTGTTGCCGCAGGCACTGTAAATTTAAACCAACACGCTTTTGTAGGAGCGGCTGCCGTACAGGTAGATGTGGTTTGTCCTGTGGTTGTAACAAGACATTGGCTAGTAGCCGCAATTGGGGTATATCCAACTCCATTTAACAAGTAATTTCCTGGAGTAATAGCTAATGCCGTTGCTGAAGTAGCCTGGGCATAAGCCGAAGTTACACAAGCTGCTAAGATTACTAAGAGTACAAGTCTTTTCATAAAATTAAGGATATAAACAAATGTAACGAATGAGAGACAAACAAATTCAACAGATCTCCATTAAAAGTTCAGCATTCGAGGTTGAAAAGGCGCGAAAACATCTTCTCTTGTCAAATTATCAATTTGACCTGACCCACTTTCGAACTTCGCAATGACATCGTCTATTTTTTTTAATGGTTCAGCTACACCCAAAGAAACCATTTCAGATGCGTAGTCTTCGGAATAGCCACTGTCATTCAATGAAAAATTATGAACCTGCATTCCCAAAGCATCGAAAAACGTAGTGCTATAAATACTTACCTGAATTTTAGCACGCTTCAATTCTTCATTCAGCGATGTGGAAATGGGCAGTACTTCAACGAAATCATTGGCCTCACTTTCGTATTTCTGCACTTCAGATTCAAGTGGGTGCAATTTCACTATCAACTTCCAATTCGGGTGCTTTGGTAGAATGAAATCACGCATGTATCTTATCCACTCAATGTATGGTTCCGATAAATTCTTTTGGGCACAAAGCAACACGCGATTCTCTTTCTTAAAATCATTCGATTTAAGTGCTGTATCTGTCGTGAAATTTCCAATCACTAAAGATTTCATGAAGGAAGATTCTGCTCCCGCATCTAAAACGCGCTTCCAAAAATTCCCAAACAACCAAATCTCATTGGGAAACATTGCCTTCGCAAGGGAATCTCTATATTTCTCGGGATAAACGTAATACAGATCGTGTTTTGAAATTAATCCGTGCTGAAGCTCAATTGTTTTTATCCCCAACAACTTCGCTGCTGCTAAACATCCTTCATTGTGGTAATGCGTAATGCCTACCAACGTCATTGGTTTCGCTATTGTAAGCAACGCATGCCATCTTCGAAACAATTCAAAAAAGACGAAGAACGCACTTTCCACATATTGAAATTCACTACCTGAAAGCACCCCGACTTTTCTAATTTTCTGCAGGAGTTCTTTCAATTCAAAATAAATTTCACTCTGAATTTCATTTGTTGGTGGAAACCAATTCGACAAATCTTTCACTGAAAAATCTGCCTCCTTTGCAAATGCCCCGGTGGTGTCCCACCAAGAATATTCTGTGCTTAATATAGACTCTCGAATAAGATGAGTTATGGGTGAAATCTCTTCCCCAGTTGGAAGTTTCAACTTTCGCCTTCCTTCAAGAATTAAAATACTTTCACTTTTTTGCGGAAGGAAATTTTCTTTTTTTCTTTTGGAATTCAACCACGATTTCAACTTGTAAATAATCCAACTCGAAAAAGGATTCTTCTTCAGCAATTTATCTTGCGCATCTGTCATGGCGTATGACAAGCCGTGTTGAACCAATTTGATGTAATTGAAATTCTTCCCTTCGAACAATTTTCCATCTGGAAATTTTTGCTCGAATTCTAATTGAATAATATTGAAATCAATTGGACGAAAGGCCATGTCGCAAGTTATTCAATTCGTTCCACATTTTTCTTCCCTTGGTGCGAAGCCAAATAAACATTCCCATTAAAATAATTCCTGTAGCCGCAAGGCGCCAAACCCATGAAAAATCGCGCAGTGAAAATACACCCGCTCCTACAACTACAATAATTGCAACAAGTTCAAACGGACGAATGAGCTTGCGGAAAGCTCCGCTGTTCTTTATTAAAAAATAACCCGCCACTCCCATAACGAAATAAGCAATTACGGTGTTCATCGTTGCTGCCCACGTTTCGTAATAGCCTATGAAAATTAAATTAAGTAACACGTTCGAAAGGGCTGCCACTACAGTAATCTTTAGAACTTCCATGGTTCGTTTATCGTAGATGGCCTTGTCTACGATTGCCACGTAAATAGGACGGTAACAAAATCCGAAAATGAGCACAATCGCCATCGGATAAGCCGCACTTAACTCTGCCTTTCGATAGAGCAATCTGAAGATGTCTGGAATCCACAAACCGAGCACTGCGGCCATTAACAAGGAAACATAGAACCAAGCGCGTATGAGTTTCCCAACTGTTTGCATGGCTAGGTCGGTGCCCGCTTTGTACAAATCGAAAACAATGGGCGTTAACACTTGGTTGGCCTGCGATTGAATATTTTCGAAGTAGGAGGCAAAAGAATAAGCAATACTGTACTGTCCAATTTTATTCTGTGAAACTCCAAATCGATCCAATAAAACTCGGTCGGAAGAATTCAATAAATAGGTCGCATACTCCTTCGGAATGAGCGGTGTAGCAATTTTAAGATCGGAAACTAATTCATTCTTTTCGAAATGAAACGACGGGCGAATACGCTCTTTCACATACAAGAAATATCCAAAGTAAGCGGCCAACAACCCCGAAGAAATGGCCTGCGAATACAACCACGCCATGTATCCTAAATTGAAATAGCGTACACCCACGAAGCTCATAAGCGCTGACAGTATTCCGACCCCAATGGTTATGGAATATACCCTTTGATGCTCATGCCTGAATTGCAGTAATCGCGTGGCAATGGACTTCGTTAAATCGAAAAACAAAAGTGGAACAATGACTAAGGCCAGAACAATGTTCAAGCGATCTGCAGCAATCTTATTTTTCAAGGTGAAATACAACAAAGCGCCTACCAATCCAGCGTAGAGAAATTTATAGAGCCATTGAAAGCCAAGGAGCCGTGACCATTTCGATTTAAAATCAGAACCCAACTCGAAATAACTTTGTTGAAAGAGCACGATGTATCCAAGACTGCTAAATGCACCTACCAATCCAGCATAGCTGAGAATTAAACCGTAAATAGCGTAGTCCCCTGCTGTTAAAAACGGAGTAAGAAAAGGGAGCAAGAAAAGGTTAATCAGCGCAGGAGTCTGATTGGCGAAAGAATAAAAAAAGGTGTGAGAGACTATTTTCTTAAGCATTCACGGTTAGGGCTTAAGACAAAGATACGTCTTAGCCGTTCAACGCTTCTGCACCGGCAACAATTTCCAAGATCTCTCCAGTAATTGACGCTTGACGCGCTTTGTTGTAAGTTAACTTAAGTTCCTTAACCATTTCACCAGCGTTGTCCGTTGCCTTGTGCATTGAAGTCATACGAGCACCGTGTTCAGCAGCATTGCTATCTAACAGGGCTTTGAATAACTGAACTTTCAGTGTGCGAGGAATTAACTCTTCAAGAATCTGAGTCTTCTCTGGCTCATAGATGTAATCTACACTTGACTGTGCCTCTGCATTCACTGGAGGAAGTACCGGAAGGAATTGCTCGTTTTCAATAATTTGAACGGCTGCATTCTTAAATCGGTTGTAAACTAAAATTACTTTGTCGTATTTACCACTTGCGAATTGATCCATGATGGTATTCGCAATTGCACTCACGTTAGAGAACGTTAATTTATCGAAGATATCATAGGGTGTTTCACCAAAACCTTCGGAAGTGTGCATCGTTGTTTTCTTGTAATTGTCGAAGGCTTTCTTTCCTAAAGACAATACATGAACATTCTGATTGGTTTTAACGATGTTCCGGATTTCCTTGATCACGTTATTGTTGAAACCACCGCACAAACCACGATTTGAAGTAATAGCAACCACCAGCGTGCTCTTAACGTCACGCTGTTGGCTGAATGTTGAGTTCGATTCCGAAGAACTTACGTTCGAAAGAATTTCCTGAAGCTTTTGAGCATACGGACGCATTTTAGTAATGGCATCTTGTGCTCTTCTCAATTTTGCTGCAGACACCATTTTCATGGCAGAAGTGATTTGCATGGTAGAGTTTACCGATACAATACGCATTCTGATTTCTTTCAAATTTGCCATGTCCTTCTTCGCTTTACAATTAGTTGTATCTCGCTGAAATATCTTTTGCTACTGATTCCAATACCGTTGTTACAGCATCGTCGATTTTACCGTTACGAATAGCAGTTAAGGTATCGTTGTGGTTCATTTCAAGACTATTCAAATAATCGTCTTGGAACTCACGGATTTTCTCAACTGGAATAAGTGACAACAATCCTTTCGTTCCGCAGTAGATGATAGCTACTTGCTTCTCCACGGTCATTGGACTGTTTTGACCTTGCTTCAAGATTTCAACGTTACGCTTTCCTTTTTCAAGTACAGACTTCGTTACTTCATCTAAATCAGATCCGAATTTCGAGAATGCCTCAAGCTCACGGTATTGTGCTTGGTCAAGCTTTAACGTACCCGCCACTTTCTTCATAGATTTAATCTGTGCAGAACCACCCACGCGGCTTACAGAGATACCTACGTTAATTGCAGGACGCACACCTGAGTTGAACAAGTTCGACTCTAGGAAGATTTGACCATCTGTAATCGAAATTACGTTGGTTGGGATGTACGCCGAAACGTCACCCGCTTGTGTTTCAATAATTGGAAGTGCTGTTAATGAACCACCACCTTTTACAATGCTCTTCAAGCTTGCTGGTAAATCGTTCATGTTTTCAGCCACACTTTGTGTTGCATTTACTTTCGCAGCGCGCTCAAGAAGACGGCTGTGCAAGTAGAATACGTCTCCAGGATATGCTTCACGTCCTGGTGGGCGACGAAGCAACAAAGACACCTCACGGTATGCAACTGCTTGTTTAGATAAATCATCATAAACAATCAATGCAGGACGACCGGTGTCGCGGAAAAACTCTCCAATAGCGCAACCCGAGAACGGAGCGTAGAATTGAAGAGGAGCTGGGTCAGAAGCTGTTGCTGCAACAACCACTGTATAGGCCATGGCACCTGCATCTTGCAATGTTTTTACAGTACCTGCGATGGTAGAACCTTTCTGTCCGCAAGCAACATAAATACAATATACCGGCTCACCTTTATCGTAAAATTCTTTTTGGTTGATGATGGTGTCAATTGCAACAGTTGTTTTACCTGTTTGACGGTCACCAATGATCAACTCACGTTGTCCACGTCCAATTGGAATCATTGCATCGATTGCTTTGATACCTGTTTGAAGTGGCTCGTTTACAGGCTGGCGGTAGATTACCCCAGGAGCCTTACGCTCAAGTGGCATTTCATACAACTCGCCTGTGATAGGACCATTTCCATCGATAGGCTCTCCCAGTGTGTTTACAACACGACCAAGCATTCCTTCTCCGGCTTGAATAGAAGCAATAGTTCCAGTACGTTTAACGCTAGCGCCCTCTTTTAACTCTCCAGAAGGACCTAACAATACAGCACCAACGTTATCTTCTTCAAGGTTAAGGGCAATACCTCGTACACCGTTTTCAAACTCAATCAACTCTCCTGATTGAACATTCGAAAGACCGTAAATACGAGCAATACCATCTCCAATTTGAAGAACGGTACCTACCTCTTGCAACTCAGTTTCGGTCTTTAGACCAGCTAACTGTTCTCTAAGGATTGCTGAAATCTCCGCAGGTTTAATGTCTGCCATAACAAATAGTTTTTAATCCCATTATAACGTTGGGACGTACGGGTTTTTTGAAAAATCTTTTTTCGCTTTTTTCAGCTTATTTGAAACCGATGCATTGTACTCCATTCCGTTTACACGTAGGATAAATCCACCTATCAAATCTGAATCAACTTTTTCAGTGATTTCAACATCACCTCCACAAATTTTCTTCGCTACTGCAGAAACTTCTGCACGAAGAGCATCATCTGCAGGCACAGCTGAAATTAATTCTACATCGAAGATGTTTCTTCCAGCTTTCACCTGCTGAACAAAAGACTGAGCTATTTCGCCCAAATCACTCTCACGACCTTTGTTTACGATTAGATCAATAAACACGTGAGTGGTTTTGTTCAATTCAGTAAAAACAGAAAACAACACTTTTCGTTTTTTATCACCGCTGATAACAGGACTGGACAACATCACCTGCAAATCCTTGCTAGAATGAATGCTGCTAGAAATATAAAGCATGTCCTTCAACAAGACATCAGTCTCTCCTCGCTCTGCAGCAAGGCTAATCAATGATTTTGCGTAACGCGATGACAGGCGAATGTTTGACATATTAATTGTCTCCGAATTCTTTAATTAAAGAATGATTCAACGCTTTTTGCTTTTGCTCGTCTGTAAGAGAATCTTTCAGAAGCACTTCAGCCAATTGAACTGAAAGGTCAGCTACCTGATTTTTCAAATCAGTGATGGCCGCTTGCTTTTGATTTTCAATCTCTGCTTTCGCTTTAGCAGTAATGCGATTTGCCTCTTCTTGCGAGCGACCTACAGCATCACTACGCATTTTGTCAGCCATTGACTTTGCCTCGTTCAAGATACGGTCGCGTTCGTTGCGCGTTTCACGAAGAAGATCTTCGTTGCTCGCCTGCAAACGGCTCATTTCTTCCTTAGCAAGGTCTGCCTGACGCAATGCATCCGCTATACCCTCCTCACGGTCCTTTAAAGAACTCAAGATGGGACCCCATGCCATTTTCTTCAAAATGGCAAGCACACACAAGAAAGCAACCGAGGCCCAAAATACGGTACCTACGGATACACTAAGTAATCCTTCCATGGATGTATTGTGTTTAGCGCAAAGCGCCTATTATTAACCTAAAGCTACTAACAAACAAACGATAATGGCAAACAAAGCAACACCTTCTACCAAGGCAGCAGCTACGATCATGTTTGAACGTAAATCACCACTTGTTTCTGGTTGACGAGCCATTCCTTCAAGAGCAGAACCGCCAATGCGACCTACACCGATACCTGCTCCAATAGCAGCTATACCTGCTCCAATACCAGCAAGACCTTGTCCAACTTCTGCTGTCATTAAAAGATTTAAGAATTCCATGTTATTTGATTTTTGAGTTAAAATTTACGAATTAATGTGCATGAGGTTCAGCATGTTCATGCTCGTGATGATGTTCTTGATTAGCTTCTCCAAAATACAACGCTGCCAATAAAGTAAATACATACGCCTGAAGGAATGCAACTAAGAGTTCCAAACAGTACATGAAGATCATAAACAATACAGAACCAACTCCAACACCATATCCTGCCGCAACACTATCCTGTCCGAACATCAAGGCCAATCCTACAAAAGACAGTATAATAATGTGTCCAGCTGTAATATTGGCTGTCAAACGAATCATCAATACAGTTGGCTTAATGAACACACTCATGATTTCAATTGGAACCAGAATAACTTTAACAAAAGCTGGAACTCCTGGAGGCCAGAAGATGTGACCCCAATAATGCTTGTTACCTGAGAAACTAGTAATTAAAAATACCAACCCTGCTAATACAAGAGTAATACTCAATGTTCCGGTAATGTTGAATCCTCCTAGAAAAGGAATCATACCCAACATATTACACAACCAAATAAAGAAGAACGAAGTCAATAAAAACGGAACGTACTTCTCTGCTTTCTTCTTTCCTAATGCCGGAGTAGCAATGTCGTCTCGAATGAATATAATGAAAGGCTCCAACGCATTCTGAATACCCGATGGTGCTGTTCTTCCATTTTTTTTGTACTTCTTAGCTATAGATCCGAAAAGGAATATCATTAAACCAATAATAAGCAACATTCCAAATACCGATTTGGTAATTGAAAAATCCATCACCTTGTGTCCGTGTGCATCGTGAGGTGCATTATCACCAACGAATTCAATCATTTCGTGATGATTGCGATATCCTTTATAATCGTGGTAATCTAATTCCCCGTGCTCGTTTACTGTGTAGAAGTTACTTGAAGAGAAAATGTCGAAATGACCTTCATGAAGAATAATCACTGGAAGTGGAATGTACAAGCTTCCCCCGAGGTGAATTTGATGTGCATCTGTAATGTGGTGCATAATCATCTCGCCAATTTTGAATTCTTCTTTTGCGTGCGCTGAATCCTGCGCAGCGTGCGTTGAAGTTTCTGAATGAGCGTGTGTAGAAGTGTCCGCGTGGGCTGTTTGTTCAACCGATGCTTGATCGTGAGCAACTGGCTCAGAGGCATGACCTTCGTGCTGCCCAACGGCAACTGAAGTCATTCCAATGAATCCTAATATAAAAAGAAATTGATATAGTCTCACCATCACATACCCGTTTTTGGCGGTGCAAAAGTAAGCAACACATAGCACATACGAAATTATTTTTTCAAAAACTTTTCGATTTTTCATTTAATCTTCAGAAGCGCTCTTGAAAAGAGAAAAGTAGCGCCCAAGTAAATAAAAAAAGTTCCTAGAGCCAATACCGCTTTTGACTCCGGGAAAAGAACAATTAAAACAGCAACAACCGATGCCGTGAACAGTAATTTCAAGGTAATTGCTGTCATGAAGGCGTTAACAAATTTCGCAGGTGACTTCACAACCGCTGCTTTCACCCACTTGTAAAGCAGAATATTCAGCAAGAGAAATAACAACGGCACGCCTTCAAAAACAAGTGGCGAGCTCCATTTCAAACTGGAGAAATAAATAGCACTCATGCACAGCAATGCGAATACTATGTTAGCGAAAATAAACTTTTTCATTTTTTTGATACACTTCGAATAACAACAATCAAGGACACCGCTAATCCCAAAACAGAAAAAACCAATGTTAGAATTGGTTTTTCATTCTGAAAATAATAATCTAGTTTCCTTCCACCCCAAACACCCAATCCTATTGTTAGCGCCATTTGAGTGGCCAAAGAAGAGTATTTTAATACAGAAGGATTAATACGAATTATTTTGAATTCGGAGTTGGCTGTGATGCCGGTGCTCCTGGAATTACAGGCTTCGGAGCTTCCTTCGGCTTTTGACCCATAGAACATGCTCCACTAAATGCAGCACCTGGCTCGATGGCCAATTTATCTGTAAAAATATCACCTTCAACACGAGCTGTGCTTTTCAACGAAAGCAATTGTTGAACATTCAATTTTCCTTTTACAAAGCCTTCGATCTCGGCATTCTGACAAATTACATTTCCATCGATTTTTCCAGAAGGGCCAATAACCAATCTTCCTTTCGTTCCGATATTTCCTGTGAACACACCGTCTATACGAATATTACTTTCGCAACGGATTTCACCTTCAATAACAGTTCCTTCAACTATACGGTTAATAGCATTTTCAGATGCTGAATCTGAGGGTCTTGCAGATGTACTTCCTTTTGATAACATAATTCAATAATTTTTAGTAAAAAATTCTAAGTAACCACTAAAGTCTTTTGAGCGAAACAACTCAAGATAATTCTGTTTAGAGATAATGAATTTGTCATTTTTAACAAGATTCAATTCACTAATTAAATCATTATCACTAACAAAAGTAATAAAATAATCGTTCGCATCTTTCAAATTAACAAATGACTTAACTAAAATAAAGGTCTTCACTTCATTAAACATCGTATTACTAACCTTGTAATCAAACCCTGAAAAATACGTTTTCGTGAAATCAGATACTTTGGCTTTGGCCTGATTTAAATTTATTTCTTTCGAATTAACCACCGCAACCACGTAATGCTCAGAATCATTTGCCTTAATGTAATTGGAAGTCGCAGTCGTGTTTGTTTTCGGAGCAATGCCTGTGTTTAACTGTTTCAGCATTTCCGCAGCTTGCGCAGCCATATCTGTGTTCGGACAATCAGCCACTACAGCTTTGAGTTCCGCCTCACAATTTTCCCTTATTCCAAAAGCGACTTCTGTTTTACCTAAACAGGTTGCCTTCAGCATGTGGTATTGGCACATCAAATGATTCTTGGGCCTTTCAGCTATTGCCTTCGTGCAGGTCGTAACAGCATCGTAAGGGTGGTTTGTGGCGTATTGATTGTAGGCTTTGGTGTAATTCTTTTCCTCCTCTTCTTTACGCATTTGCTCTGCGTTCATATAGTTAGGATTGTCCACGAGCAATGCCCAATCTGAATTCGGATATTTCGATTTTATTTGATTTCCCCAGAACACTGAGCTGCAGCTTGAACAAAATGGATTCTGCGTATACCCCTCTTCCTTTTCTTTTGTTACCCACCCCCGAAAGAGCTGGTAATAAGCCATAGGATGAAATCCTCCTTCTTCACACTTCGAAATCATGTTCTCCCATGAAGACATCGCATTATCCATGTCCTCTAGTTTCTCTTTGTATAACAATCCTGCTAAATAATAGGCCTCAGCCAAATCACCCTTCATCTCGGTGATGGCCTGACTATTTCCGCATGGTAATTTAGATCGAAGATCATCAATTGAAGGAACTTTATATTTCGGGTCATCTGCAACTGTGCTATCCGACTCAGCAATTTCAACAATACTTTCATCCTTCTCGCCAATCATCATGGCCACTAAACTTTGGTTTCTCCAGTTATCTTTCAGAGGACGACCCGACCAAACATCGTCAAAAATATTTTTCCCACGCTTCAACAAATCTTGATTGTACATCCAAAACGTTCCGGTAATTTCCTCACCTTTGAGGGCAGCCAAGCGTGCTTCTTCATCCTTGCGCTTCTGCTCAGCCATATCATTTTGCAGCTGCTCATGCACGGCGGATAAAGTCTTTTCAATTTCTGAAGCTGGCTTACCGCACAATGAAATTAAACTGTCCTTTTCTGAAATTGTATTCAGGTAGCCTACCAATTCATTCAAGCTAAGCGCTCTCGCCTTAATCTCTTTGTAGCGCGAATGATCAACAGCTAAATTGTGATAGGCACTGTCGTAATTCACTTGGGCCTCCGGGTATTCCTTTTGCGCAAAATATAAATCTCCGAGCGTTACGAAAATCTTTACACGCTTACTCTTATTATTCTTGTTGAATTTCAATGCTTTTTCGAAATAGTCAACGGCTTCTTTGCGCTTTTCCAACTCCAAGGTAACATCTCCCAATGCGTAATAAATGACATCTTTGTACGATTCATTTTTCAAATCTTCAAGCATAACCAGCAACGTCTTTTGCGCGTCTAAATAATTTCTGGAAATCTTAGTGTCTGTAAGAAGCATTTGAAGTTTCGACTGGAACTCAAGCTCATAAGGAGGTTTCAATTTTATAACTTTTTGAAAAGCTACTTTGGCTTCGCCCGATTTCTCCATGCGGTCATACAACTGACCTAAAACAAATTGCGGAACTATTCTGTCAGTTTTTTTTGTAATGAGAGCCAATCCTTTCTCTAAGGGATCAATTGCCTTTTCGTATTCCCCCTGCACTAAAAAAAATTCGGCCTTCACCAAATTCAAATCGCGCGCAATATCCTTTGGAAGATCTTCGTATCCGTCTGCCTTTAATATCAATTGCTTTGCCTTCGAAAAATCACCATCCAAAAAGTAAGCCCGAGCAGACCAGATATAAGCACGCAGTTGAACAGCAGCAGAGGAATACTTGTTCGAAATGAAATTGAATGTTTCTTGGGCCTTATAAAACTCCCCCTTATATAAGTTAGACTGACCAATCACGTGATAGTTATCGTCCATCCACTTGTTATACTCCGGCCATTTCATGTCCTTCTTAGACTCAGCAACAAGGGTATGCCGCTTTACCACTTTACCACACTTCTTAATTGCCTTGTCCAAATCGGGTATTAACTCCTTCTTTTGAGAAACAGTGCCGTAATAGTATAAAGGAATCACTTCATCGTAATCGTCTTTTCTTCCATTCGCCAAAGTCGTCTGTGACTTTTTAACCAATTCATTGGCGTTGAAGTAACCGTTGTAACGTCCAAGTGTGTTGTGATATACGCGATAAGCTACACCGTCTTCTTTGGTTGAACATCCGATAAAGACCATGCTAAAAAGGAGCAACCCAAAGAACAAGTATATCAAGCGGGAACCGCCACTCCTATTCGAATGAAATTCTCTGTTAGTGGAATTTTTGTTTTTGCGCATGCGGATTAAGTAACGACAGAAAGCGAATTTATTGCATTTCCCTTTACATTCATTCATTCTTCTTACTTTTATGCCCGCAATGGAAAGGAAAAGAAAAAGAAAAAAAATTCTTAAAAAGCTGAAGAAACCCTTCCGCCTGATTGTACTGAATGAAAATTCTTTTGAAGAACGCTTTTCATACAGTCTAACCCCGATGAACGTGATTGTTATGTTCGGAGGATTTCTCGTTGTCTTTTCCTTGCTTTTTTATTCGCTTATCGCTTTTACTCCGCTGCGTACCATCCTTATCCCCGACTTTTCATCCTATGAATCTCGCGAAAACGCTCGTAAAGCAAGATTAACGGCAGATTCCTTAACAGCAGTTTTAAAAAGTCAGGAACACTATTTCGGCGATTTGAAAATAATTTTATCCGGAGGCAATCCAATCACAGCTATTCCAGATAGCATTCCGAAAAAAGCAGAAGGCATTGATCTCAACTACAACGTTAGCGAGATTGATCAAGCTGTGCGCAATGAACTTCAAAATACCCCGAACAACTACACACCGTTATTAACGAAGATTCCAGAAGCTGGATATCTTCTTTTCCCTCCTGTTGCCGGAAGTATCAGTTCGAATTTCGAACCTCAGTTTGGAAAGAAAGGAGTTTACTGGACTTCAGTAAAAAACGAAGCCGTAAAATCTGTTTTAGATGGAACCATTATTTCCTCGAGCTATACCGTAAGCGATGGGAATACCGTGCTTATTCAACATCCGAACAACATGGTTTCGGCTTATAAAAATTTAGCCGTGCTATTCAAGCAAAATGGGGAATCGGTGAAAGCCGGAGAAGGAATTGGTTGGGTAAGCGAAAACGCAAACGGACAAGGACAATTTTATTTTGAAATTTGGAAGAACAGCGTTCCTGTAGACCCGAAAACGTATTACGCGAATTAAACGCGAACCATATCTCCGAAAACTTTCACACGTGCATTCAATTGCTCTTCTGTAACTTTCAACAATGCCTCTGGACCGAAGTCTTCGCAAGTAAATGAAGCCATAGCAGAACCCGTAACAATCGCCTTCTTCATCGCAGTATAGCTCGTGTCATTCATCTTCGCTAAGTATCCTATGAATCCTCCAGCAAAAGAATCGCCTGCTCCGGTTGGATCAACCACGTCGTCTAGCAACATCGCTGGTGCAAAGAATACTTCGTCTTGACTGAACAATAACGCTCCGTGCTCACCCTTCTTAATAATCAAGGCCTTTGGACCTAATGTCAAAATTTTTGCTGCAGCCTTCTTCAGTGAACGCTCTCCTGTATACTGGCGGGCCTCTTCGTCGTTAATGGTAACAACGTCTACCATTCCGAAAACTTTGTCTAGATCTTCTCGAGCAACGTCCATCCAGAAATTCATGGTGTCCAACACCACCAATTTCGGACGCTTGTTCATTTG
>JBEIFO010000013.1:0-16388 GCA_040382375.1 Crocinitomicaceae bacterium | reverse complement strand
TTCTTAAGTGCCTTGTCGATGCTTTCGCCTTCTTTTACTGGAATAATTAACATGTCTTTTCTGTTTCTTTAATTGGGCGACAAAAGTAATGAACTTTTTCGATTCTCCAAATCTTATTTAAGAATTTCTCTAGAAATTACTAATTTTTGTATTTCAGAGGTTCCTTCACCAATGGTGCAAAGCTTCGAATCGCGGTAAAACTTCTCAACGGGAAAGTCTTTGGTGTAGCCATATCCTCCAAAAATCTGAATAGCTTCTGTTGCTGCGCGCACAGCCACTTCAGAGGCATAATACTTGGCCATTGCCGATTCCTTGGTAAGTTTCTTTTTACTGTTTTTTAAGTGAGCCGCTTGTAAAAGAAGTAATTCAGCCGCTTCAATATCGGTGCTCATGTCTGCAATTTTAAATGCAATGGCTTGGAAGTGGGAAATAGGTTTGCCAAATTGCTCTCTTTCCTTTGAATACTGAACAGCTGCTTCATACGCGCCTTTCGCAATACCCAGTGAAAGTGCTCCAATGCTGATTCTTCCTCCGTCTAAAATTTTCATTGCTTGTTTGAACCCGTCTCCGAGCTTCCCTAATATCTGACTTTCGTGAACACGACAGTCTTCAAAAATAAGTTCAGCCGTTTCAGAGGCGCGCATACCTAATTTATTTTCCTTTTTCCCTCCGCTAAATCCCGGCGTGTTTCTTTCAACAATAAAGGCCGTAATTCCATGTGAATCCAGCAAATCACCTGTGCGAACAAGCACAACAGCAACGTCACCGCTAATGCCATGAGTAATCCAGTTCTTCGTTCCGTTAATAACCCAATACTCGCCGTCCTTAACTGCAGTGCACTTCATACGCATAGCATCTGAGCCCGTATTCGCTTCGGTTAACCCCCAAGCGCCGATCCATTCACCAGAGGCCAATTTCGGAAGGTATTTTTGTTTCTGTTCTTCGTTTCCGAATTCCAAAATGTGATTTGTGCATAATGAATTGTGCGCTGCGACACTCAAGCCAATGGATCCGCACACTTTAGATATTTCAACGATACAAGAAATGTATTCATAGTAACCCAATCCGGCTCCGCCATAAGCTGAAGGCACGAGCACGCCCATAAGTCCAAGCTCACCCATTTTTTGGAATAATTCTTTCGGGAAAATTTGTTCTTCGTCCCAGTGCATGACGTTCGGTCTGATTTCTTTTTCAGCGAAGTCACGAACCATTTGCGAGATCATTGCTTCGCTTTCTTCTTGTTTGAAGTTCATGGTGTTGTAATTCTAATTTTAAAACTTTGCAAAAGTATGAATGGCAGCCTTATTCAAACCAATGATTTCTCTTCCCTTGAGAAAGTTTAATTCCATGAGGAAGGAAAAAGCCACCAATTCGGCTCCGGTGCTTTGAATGAGTTGGGCCGCGGCATTAGCTGTTCCCCCGGTTGCAAGAACATCGTCGTGAAGGATCACACGGTCTGTTGATGCCAATGCGTTTTTTTGAATTTCAATTTCAGCATTCCCGTATTCCAGTGAATAAGAGGTTCCTATAACTTCTCCAGGAAGCTTCCCTTTTTTTCGAATACAAATGAAAGGGATGTTAAGCTCAAGAGCAAGGGGCATTCCTAAAAGAAACCCCCGGCTTTCCATAGCTACTATAGCTGATGGGTTGTGTGTTCGAAGTTCGCTAGACATCTCTAGAACAAGCTCTTTCACGAGTTCAGAATTTCGGAAAAGAGGAAGTATATCCTTGAAAATAATCCCTTCAATAGGGAAGTTAGGGACGTCAATAATGAGTTCACGGACTCTTTCCTGTAGTGTTTGCATACGATTGAAAATCCTTTGCAAGATAAGGCTTTAATCGGTCTTTCGTTTCTGTCGGAATCGCAAGAATTTTTTCAAAATCTTCGACAGATTTTAATGCTCCATTGTTTTTTCGATATAGCGCAATGGCCTTCGCTTCTTTAAAACTCAAGTAGGGGTGAAGGGCCAACTCTTCCTCTGACTTTGTATTAATTCCTAGTGGTTGTATGAGTTCTATGTCTACTCGCAGCGAGGAATGAATACGTTCGAATATACCTTCTGGAAAATTATAAATTTCAAGAAATTGAAAACTGTTGGCATATCCACCAAGTTGCTCTCGGTAAAGAAGAATTTTGGAGATCAAATATCCAGGAATCTTTAGTTTTAATAGATCATTCGAGTCGGCACTGTTTATCTCAAGCGAAACGAGTTGCTCTTTTTGATAAGTCCTGTTTTTTTGAAATGCGAAAGTGTCCGGTTGTGCCTCGTAGGTTGAATCATATTGAAAAACGATGTTGCTTGTAGGATAATAGAACGCTGAAATTTCCTTGTAGGTGAGGTAACAGGTGGCAATGGCTAACCAGAGTAAAATACTCACCCGTTGATCTCTTGAAAGTAATTGTTTGGTCATTTTTTTTATTTTCAAAATTCATTTTTGAAAATAGTTTGGCCAAGAAAGAGTTATGTGATTTTCGGATAATAAGAATCGATAACGAAATCAGTAGGCTCACTTTTTTCAATCAGGGTAATGGATTGAAGGGTAAGTTTGTTATGCAATAAATTCCAATAACAAAGATGAAATTATCTTGAGAGCGTAATGTGTCCGAAGATTATTTCATCATCTCCGAATTGAGATTTGTAGAGAATTTTGTAAGAATACGTTCCGTTCGGAGCGTAATAATCTCCACCGCGCACATTCCCGGTCCAGAAAAAGTTTTGTTTATTGCCGGTAAAAACAGTCTCTCCCCAACGATCAAACACCGTTATTTCAACTTCGTTTAGTTGATCGAAAACAGGAAACCAAACGTCGTTTATTCCATCGTTATTAGGGGTGAAACTATTCGGAACGAAGAGCGTGAATTCACATTTTTCATACAGAATTTCAATAGTTTCCGTGCGTGTTCCGCAGTAATTCGTAGCTGTTAAAGTGTATGTTCCACTTTCAGATGGAATGATGGATGTGCTTGTTTCAGATGTACTCCAGCTGTATGTTTCGGCTAGATTTTCTCCGGCGTTTAGCGTAATGCGGATATCAGAGCAGCGCGTTAAAGAATCTGGAAGCACATCCAATGGAGCGTAATCCATGAAGATGTCAATACTGTCTAATGAAGTGCATACGCCGTCATTTACAATCACGCTGTAGCTGCCGGGAGAACTTACGGGCAAAACAGTTGCGAGGTTGCCTATGTTCCAGGTGCCAGGAGCACCGGCATTAAGGTTGAGAATTGTTCCTTCACAAATAGTCGTGTCGTTTCCTAAAGAAACAATGGGAGGGAATTGAAACGTAATATTAACAGTATCGGCACTAATGCAACCGAGGGTATTCAAACTTTGAAAATAAGGACCTGAAGTGGTGGTTGTAATTTGATTTGAAATAACATTGGTGTTCCAAAGGCCCGTTAAATTCGAATTAATTGTTGCTGTTTCGCTTATGCATAGAAATTGGTCTTGGCCCAAATAGAGTGTGGGAGGAGCGACTTCATTTGCTACGATGCTCTCAGCGGTAGCGCAAAAATCGTTGTAAAGCAAAACAGAATAATTACCTCCAGAGTTGATCGTAAGAGTTGGTGAAGTTGAGCCATCGATGTTCCAGCTGAAGGCCGTTGCGTTGGAAAGTGGATCAAGAACAATGCTTTCCCCGGTGCAGAAATAAACACTGTCGGACCAGGTCGCAATTGGATATTGCAGTTCAGAAACAAGGACCACATCGTTCACGCTGCAGGTGCCATTGAATGCAGTATAGGTATAGGTTCCTGCCCCAGAAACTGTTGGAGCCGTTGTTGTTTGCCCACTGGTAATTGTGCCTGTATTTGTCGTCCATATCATATTGGTATATGTGCCAGAAACTTGGGCGTTGAGAGTCAAAACGCTGTTGTCGCAAACGATGGAATCTGCAGGGACAATTATTGTCGGATAGGGGAGTGTAGTGGCTAAAACGGAATATTGATGAGGAATGCCACACAGATCAGAATACGAAATGGTGAATGTGGTGTCTGAGGTTAATATGGCATTGATGGTTGCTGCATTTGGATTGTCGATGATACCTGCGGGTTCCCATTGAATATTTGATGCAGCATTTGCAGGTGCATTCAAAGTTAAAATACTGCCTTCACATATTGGTTGTGGCGGAACCAAAGGGTTTACGCTGCTTGGAAGACAAACCGTTTGTAAATTATTTAATCCTCCTGTGCTTCCTGCAAATCCGTAGTACACGATTGGGTTTCCTAAGAATATACTGTTGACCATGTCAATGGTTGCGCTTAATCGGAGGTTGCAATCGAAGTAGCAACTGAAAGTCATTGTTGGAGCATTCCATACCATGCGCACTTGGTGGCTAGCATTATCCTCAATATTCGCGTTAGTTGCATTGGCTTGAACAGGACCTGCAAGATTGTTGGCGGAACCATGATTCACCACGCCGTTTTTTAAAAATGCAATATGATCGTACCAGGGATCATTGTTTGGGCTTCCATTGGTATACGAATCGAATTCAACAGCAAATCCGACAGGAATGCCTTCGAAGCCCATACCACCACCACCTATTCCAAGAACATTGGTGCCAGTGGGTTGTAGAATGAAACAGTTTCCATCTGCACCGCCATCATTGGCGCCAAAACTCATGGTGAAGTTTAAGTCAAAACTTTGGGTTAAATCAATCGTTGAGGTTGCCCACACTGAGCCCAGCTGCGTGTTTACAGGTGGAGTGAGTGTAAAGCAATTACTGCCAGTTGCAAATGCGCTACCATTCGTGACAAATTGCCCGAAGGTAGTTGTGGTGAAAAGTACAAAAACAATTAGGGCAAGCGTGAATCGCATTTTACGAAAGTACGAATCAAATGATAAAAACATACAGAACTTAGTTCTCACTTAATTCACCCGCAATATTTTCTAACAAAGCCAAACGGAAATTTTCACCAGAAAACCCTTGTGCTAACAAGAACATACTCTTGGTAATTGCCGCTTCAAAAGTGAGGTCATGACCGAAAATAGCTCCGATTTGGGCAAAGGCCTTACCTGTTTTATATAATCTTTCATCCACACTTCCTCTTCTGCATTGAGAAATGTTTATTATTGAAACTCCTCGATCGATAGCTTCTTTGAACACATTTAAAAACTCTTCATTGCGCGGGACATTTCCAGCTCCAAAAGATTCAATGATGCAAACTTTCATGTTCGGACGAGCCAAGGCGTATGCAATGGAAGAAGGGAGGATTCCAGGATATAATTTCAAAACACCAACACCTTCAGTCATCTCCTTAGAAAACTTCAATGCTTTGTTAGGACGAAAAAGAAGTTGCTCATTGAAAATAATATGCGTTCCAATGGTGGCCAGGTTTCCGTAATTCGGAGAGTCGAATGCATCAAATATTTCTGTGTTGGCTTTCCAGCTTCGATTGCCCCGCATTAGTCGTTCTCCAAAACAAATGGCTACTTCTTGAACCAATGGTTCGTTGTTTTTTCTTGTTGATGCAATTTCAATTGCTGTTATAAAATTTTCTCTTCCGTCGGTGCGAAGTCTTCCCAAAGGCAATTGCGATCCGGTTAAAATAATTGGCTTGTTCAATCCCTGAATCATAAAACTCAGTGCAGAAGCAGTGTATGCCATCGTATCTGTGCCATGGAGGATAACAAATCCGTCAAATAAACTGTAATTCTCTTCAATAATTTCAACCAATTCCGTCCAAACCGAGGGAGTGAGTTCAGCGCTGTCAATAGGCGTTTTCAGAGAAATTCCTTCATAGCTGACGTTCAAACCTTGAATCTCGGGCAAGTATTTATTTAAATCCTTTAAATCAAGCGGAATCAGTGTCCCCGTGGCAGGGTCTTCCCACATTCCAATGGTCCCACCAGCGTATAGAATAAGAATGTTTGCATTCATGAGGCCAAGTTAGAGAGAAAAATTATACATCGAATTGATAATTTTCTATTCGAACTGATTAGATTTGCCTCCATTCAAAAAATAAGTATGGCAACAGAGTTAGAAAAAATTATTTCAGTATCCGGAAAATCTGGATTGTTCAAAGTGGTATCGGCAGGTAAAGTTGCTGTAGTGGCAGAATCCTTAGTTGACGGAAAGCGTCAGCCAATCCTAAGCACCCAGCGTGTAAGTACCTTAGCCGACATTAGCATGTTCACCTATGAAGAGGATGTGCCATTGAAGCAAGTGCTTTCAAACATGAAAAATGTTTATGCTGAAGCTGAAGAACCTTCAAGCAATTTATCTGGAGCAGCGTTGCGTGAAGAATTCAGAAAAATTCTCCCTGACTTCGATGAGGATCGTGTTTACGACAGCGACATTAAAAAATTATTTAGTTGGTACGGACTGTTAAAGAGTCGTGATATGCTTGATTTCGAGACTTCTGAGGATAGCACGGAGGAAGAAACAGAAGAAAACGCATAATTTTTTTGGAGAATCAGATTCACGTTATATATTTGCACTCCTGAAAAAGGAAGGGAGTTTAGCTCAGCTGGTTCAGAGCATCTGCCTTACAAGCAGAGGGTCACTGGTTCGAACCCAGTAATTCCCACTTCAAAAGCCCTCAAATTGAGGGCTTTTTTTTATTGTATAGGTCACTGGTTCTTCCGATTACTATCGGGACGGTAATTCCCACATCAAAAACTCATTGGTGAGCTTTTAGCACCCCCAAATCATATGCACTACGTCTATATAATTTTTAGTGAGTCTGCTCGGAAATTCTACATCGGAGAAACCGACAACATTACAGAACGCCTCATCAAGCATAATTCAGGAGTTTACTCAAATGCATTTACTTCACAAGCAAATGATTGGAATATCAATGCATTTCTTGAATGCGAGAATAGAACGATAGCCTTGAAAATTGAGAAGCACATAAAAAGTATGAAGAGTAAAGCATATTTAGAAAACTTAGGGAAATATCCAGAACTCAGAGAAAAACTCATTACTCGTTTCAACAAATAGTCACTGGTTCTCCCGATAGCTATCGGGACAGTAATTCCCACTTCAAAAGCCCTCAAATTGGGGGCTTTTTTTATTGACTAAATCACGGCCTTATTCAAATCCCCAACGAAAACAATCGCATCGCATTGGCAGTAGTAAGCGCAGCTGTCTCGTCGAACGTGAGTTCTAATGATTTCGCAATGAACTCGACCGTATGCGCAATGAACGCGGGTTCGTTTCTCTTTCCGCGGTGAGGCACAGGAGAAAGAAAAGGCGCATCTGTCTCAACTACAAGTTTGTCTCTCGGGATTTTTTGAATGCTTCCATCTTGATTTTTCTTGTAGGTCGAAGTTCCGCCGATTCCGAAGTAGAAGTTGTGGTACGAAGATATTTTCCCAATTTCATTTTCACTTCCAGTGAAACAATGGAATACTCCTCGAAGTTCGGTACTGTCATGCTCATCGAGGCATTCAAAGATTTCTTTGAACGATTCTCTTGCATGAATAACTAGGGGTAAATTGAATTCTTTCGCCCAGCCGATTTGCTCAATGAATGATTTTTTTTGATTCTCTAAATTGTCCTGCTTCCAATGTAAATCAATGCCCGTTTCGCCAATGCCAATTGGCTTTACAATCGGAATGAGCGCTTTCATTCGTGCAAGAACTTGTTCGAAATCTTCGTTCACATCACACGGATGTAAACCAATCATGCTATGAAAGAAAGAAGGATATGCTTCGCACAGCGCTAGCATAGGCGTAATGCTCGACTCGTCTATATTCGGAAGAAGAACTTTACTTACCTCAAACGACTTCGCCCGTTCAACAACTTCGACTAAATCTTCTTTGAAAACATCTAAATAAACGTGACTGTGCGTATCAATTATCATTTCGCAAAAGTAGGGAGTTCCTTTTGAATGTATCTTGCAACCGAAATGAATTCGAGGGCAAAAATTTTAGTGATTCGGTTCAGCAGTATCGGAGATATTGTTTTGACTTCTCCTGTATACCGGATTCTTCAGGAACAACTGCCGCATGGTGCAGAGGTTCATTTACTTACTCAAAAACGTTTTTCTTTTGTGCAAGAAGCGAATCCGTTCGTTAATAAAATTTGGGCCGTTGAGAAGAGTGGGATGGAAGTTTTCAAGGAATTGAAAGAAGAAAACTTCGATTATATCATCGATCTTCAAAATAGTCTACGTTCAAGAAGTATTCGAAATAAGCTAGGAGTGCTCTCTTTCCCAGTGAACAAGCAGAACATTCGCAAATGGTTTCAAATTAATTTGGGACTTTGGAAAGGTCCTATTGGTCACATTGTTGATCGATATCTCGATACTCTTGAAACGTTTAAAATTTCGAATGACGGAAAGGGATTGGAATATTTCATTCCTTCAACAACGAAATCCATCGGAGATTTACTTCCTCCAGATTTCATGGAAACCAAATACACGGTTATCGCTGCAGGTGGCGCGCATGAAGGGAAGCGTTGGAGTGAAGAAAATTGGATAGATCTCTCAGAAAAATTTCACGAGGAAAGAATAATTTGGATAGGGGGAAAAGAAGATTCAATTCAATTGAATCATTCACCTCTTCATCTTGATTTAATTGGAAAGTGTACCGTTCATGAAAGTGCTCGCATTATAGAACATTCGAAAGCAGTCATCTGCGGAGATACGGGCATGATGCATATTGCAGCGGCATTCAAAAAAGACATTATTGCTTTGTGGGGATGTACAACTCCAGATTTAGGAATGGGAGTGTACAGACCTAGGCCGAATGCTGAAGAGCATATGCATTCGGTATATCTTCAGGCTAAACGAAAAGGACGACCATGTTCGAAGCTAGGAAATCATTGCAAATACGGTATGCATAACAAGTGTATAGACGTCATTCATGCGAATCATGTTTTAGAAGCATTTATTAAATTGAAAAACAAATGGCAATGAAAAAGGTATCACCAAAGGAAACGCTAACGATAGCGACACATTTCGTACTTCCTGAAAACACCAACACATTGGGAAATCTAATGGGAGGACAACTCCTAAATTGGTTGGACATTGCATCTGCAATTTCAGCGCACAGACTTTGTAAACGAGTTGTGGTTACTGCTGCAGTTAACAATGTATCATTTCAACACCCAATTAAATTGGGAGACATCGTTATTATTGAAGCGAAAGTTTCAAGAAGTTTTGCGACTTCTATGGAAGTGTTCATGGATATATATGTTGAGCATCATACAACAGGAGAGAAAATTAAGTGCAACGAAGCGATTTATACGTTTGTTGCAGTAGATCAGATGGGAAGCCCCATTCATGTGCCGGAATTGCTTCCTGAAACGAAGGAAGAGAAATTGCGATTTGAAGGTGCTTTAAGAAGACGTCAGCTACGTTTGATTTTAGCCGGAAAAATGAAGCCTGAAGAGGCTAGTGAATTAAAAGCATTGTTCGCATAATGGATACGGTAAAAGCTCTTCATATTATTTTTGTAGTCACCTGGTTCGCAGGACTCTTTTACATTTTCAGATTGTTCGTGTATCATGCTGAAGCGCAAGAAACAAAGGAAGAACTCGAGCGCGAAATTCTTATCAAGCAATACAAAATTATGGAGTGGCGCTTGTGGTACATCATCACTTGGCCAAGCGCAATTTTAACACTTATTTTGGGTGTAGCCCTTATATATTTCAATCCAGGTTATCTGACTCAGCCATGGATGCTCTTAAAATTATTTTTTGTTTTTTGTCTTTATGCTTATCAGATTTTAGGACAACGAATTTTTAAAAACCTATACGAAGACAGAAGGACCTACAAGGCATATCACATGCGTATGCTGAATGAAGTGAGCACGTTGGTTTTAATAGCGGTCGTGTTTTTAGTGGTGCGCAAAGATGAGCTAAGTTGGGTGTGGGGAGTTTTAAGTATAATTGGAATTGGCATGATTCTTACATTCGCCGTGCGGGCTTACGCGAACTACCGTAAGCGCAGCAACGCCTAATACCAGAAAAAAAAGTATTTTCATATCTTTATCAAAAATCAACACAGCATGTATAGAGTATTGTTTCTACTAATGATCGCTTCTCAAGCATTAAGTTTTCAAGCGATTGCACAGAAGAAAAGTTTGCCCGCTTGGCTATCAGCTGAAAAGAAAAATGATAAGTTGGTCTATGTAAACGGAGTTACGATTGCGGATGACACAAACGCAGAAATGCCAACCCGAATAACAGTGGAAATCTTCGGTTCAGAGCCGAAGAAAGCAACGTTCGATACGTTCAGCGATAGAGGTAATTTTGAATTTTATTTGCGTCCCAATGCGATTTACCATATTTCTTTTGAGAAGGATGGTTATCTCACGAAAATGCTAGAAGTTGTTACCGATAACATCCCCGATAAAGAGTGGAAGGTGGGTTTTGTCCTTGAGCTGCAGGTGTCTATGGAAATATCTGTTGAAGGTTTCAGCGATGAACTTCAATCTGCGCCATACGCTCGTTGTATGTATAGCGGGAAGTCAAGGAAGATTGAATTTGATAAAGCGTTCTCGAAAGAATCTAAAGCTTCTTGGGAAAAAGAACGATTGCGTTGCTTGAAGAAATAACTTAAAGGGCGTAATGCCCTTTTATTTTTTCAAATAGAACATAGGAAAGTTTGTAGTAGCTCTCGGCTGTCCAGCCAGCAACATGTGGAGTAATTAATACATTGGAATAGGTCAAAAGTTTTTCAAACAAACTATTTTCATTCAACCCTTCTAACGAAGATTTTTCAAAAGGGAGCACGTCAAGAGCAGCATGGGTAACAATCCCTTCATCCAATGCATTCATAAGATCAAGTGCATTCACATGTCCTCCGCGCGAAGTGTTGATGAATACAATTTTCTTTTTGAATGAATTGAAGAAGGCTGCGTTGGCGTATTCTTTGGTCTCTTCGCTAAGTGGTAAGTGCAAACTTACAATGTCTGAAGTCTCATATATTTCTTGAAGAGTAACACGCTTCGCCAATGAGTCGAATGAACGTTCGGTGTATTTGTCGAATTCAATAACAGAAGCTTCAAAGCCTGATAGTTTTTTAGCAACACTCTGTCCCATGTGGCCGAAACCAATAAGCGCAATGGTTTTTCCTTTTATTTCAAACCCGCGATGTTCTTCGCGAAGCCATTCTTTTCTTCGAACACTTGCATTCGCGAGATGAATGTTATTTGCCAAAGCCAATAGCATTCCAACCACATGTTCACCCACAGCGTCGCTGTTTCCTTCTGGAGAAGAAAAGACTTTTATATTATGTTTTTCACAACTTTCGAGGTCTATGATTTCGAGCCCAGATCCGCTTCGCGCAATGAATTCCAAATTGCTTCCTGCTTGAATCAATTGCTCGTCGAAAGAAATACGGCTTCGAAGAACAATGCCGTTGTATTCTGAAATGCAATTCAATAATTCATCGTAAGAAATCGAATAGTTGAATTCACATTCGAAACCTAACTCATTTAACTTTTCAGCAAGAACAGGATGAACAGTTTCTAAAAAGAGAATTCGCTTTCCCATTAGAATAGGCTGTGGGGTAAGGAAGTGAAATGCGTGAGGAAATAATGCCCAACACTGAAATAAATAATAAGTCCCACAATGTCATTCGCAGTTGTAACGAAAGGACCTGTAGCCAAGGCGGGATCGATCTTTAATTTGTCTAGCATGAGCGGAAAGAACGTGCCACTTAAACTGGCGAAAATGATAACACAGAATAACGCAAGCGATACCGTTAGACTTAATAGTAATTCGAAATGAAACAATTGGCTAGCTAAAAATATAAGAGCACTGCATACACCTGCGTTGAGCAAACCAACTCCAAATTCCTTCACTAATTTTTGCCAAACGGTTTCGTCAAAGGCACTCTGATTAGCCAAAGCGCGCACAACAAGTGCTGCGGATTGAACCCCAACGTTTCCGCCAGTTGCCGCAATAAGTGGCATGAATACAGCCATAGCGGGATATTCCGTAATGTCAAATACCCCAATGATGTAGGCGCCACTCATGCCTCCAATCATTCCAATCAATAACCAGGGAAGTCTTGCGCGTGTGAGTGTCCAAATGCTATCGCTCGACTCAACGTCTTCAGAGATACCACTTGCCAATTGGTAATCACGATCGGAAACTTCTTGCATCAAATCCACCACATCGTCGATGGTAATTCTTCCTACTAATTTTTTTTCTTCGTCTAAAACAGGTAATACAACTAAGTCGTACTTTTTCATAATGCGCATCACCTCTTCAACGGGCGTGTTCACATCTACAGTCCGAACTTTTGATTCTTTATATAAATCCTTAAGCGTAGCCCTCATGCTTGCTGAAGCGAAAATGAGTGCCTTCATACTTAATATCCCTAGCATGTGATCGTTTTCATCGATGACATAAATAGAGTAGATGTTGTCAATGTATTCGGCTTGTTTGCGCATTTCGCGAATAGCTTGCGCCACTGTCCAGTCCTCATGCACAGTAACCATTTCGACAGCCATAATAGCTCCCGCAGTGCCTTCCTCATAGGTCATGAGGTCCATAATGTCGCTGGCCTGCTCTTCATCTTCAAGAAGGGCAATAACCTCTTCTTGTTTTTCTTCACTTAATCCAGCCAATACGTCGGCAGCGTCATCGGAGTCAATGTTTTCAATTAACTCTTCTGCAATTTCGCGGCTCGTAAGATTTGAAAGTAACGTCTCTTGAATGTCTTCATCCAATTCAAGCATAACATCTGCCGCGCTCTCTTCATCGAGAATGCGATAGAGGTAGACACCCTCTTGGGTTGGAAGCTCGTTAATGATTTCAGCAACGTCTGCTGGGTGGAGATCTTTGGTAAATTCGTGTACAGCACTATCCTTCCCTTCGCCTATCCATTTGCGGAGGTCTGCCAACAAATCTTTTGTAAGTTCGAATTGCACGGGGAAGATTCCATTTAAAGGGTGAATTTTTTTACCGTTGCGAAGGTAAGTTATTTTTAACGTAACCTGATTTATATTCGCCTATCTAAATTGAGCAAATGAAAAAGCATCTAGCATTATGTGCCATTGTCCTCTGCGGAGTAATGGTATTTCCGGCCTACGGAACCGTTGACCCTTCAAAAAAGAAGAAAGATCCTCCAAAGAAGGAAGAGAAAAAGCCGGATGATAAATTCGGTGACATTGTGAAAAAATGTAAAAAGAAGGAGGGACTCCTTACGTTTTACACAGATACCGTTACAGGAAAAACCTACTTGGAAATTCAGAAATCACAATTGAATCAAGAGTTTATTTATTTCAATTACATTGAAAACGCTCCGGTTGAAACGGGCTACCACAAAGGTGCTTTCGGTGATTCTAAGATTGTTGTTTTCAAGAAAAATTACGAGCGTTTAGAAATTGTTCAGCCCAATACAAACTTCTATTACGATCCATCAAACGCGATTAGTAAATCAGCATCTTCAAACATCAACAGCCCCGTTTTAGCTTCTGAAAAAATTGAGGCAACGAGTTTAGATGGGAATAAAATGCTGATCGATGGCGACGCCTTGTTGCTTTCTGAAAAAATGCAATTGGTGAAAATGCCTGCGGCTCGCGGCGGAGATGCGCCATTGGGAAGTTTAAGTAAGGAAAAGTCTAAGATTAATTCCATTCGCACCTACACAGAAAATTCGGATATCGTGGTGTCTTATGTTTATGAGACCAGTTCCCCAAACATTGGTGGAGATGCTGTTGCAGATGGAAGAAACGTTACCGTTCAATATCAGCACTCGTTCCTATCGGTTCCTCAAAATAACTTCAAACCTAGATATGATGATCCGCGCATAGGATATTTCACAACGCAAGTAAACGATATGACCGTTGCTTCTGCAACGCCATGGAGAGATGTGATTCACCGTTGGAATTTGGAAAAGAAAAATCCGAATGATAAATTAAGTGAGCCCATTCAACCTATAACTTTTTGGATGGAAAACACCACTCCGGTAGAATTTCGTCCAATCATTAAAGAAGCTGTTGAAAGATGGAATGTGGCTTTCGAAGCAGCTGGATTTAAGAATGCTGTTGTTTGTCTTCAACAACCCGATGATGCAACCTGGGATGCTGGAGATGTGCGCTACAACGTCCTTCGTTGGACATCTACACCTGCACCGCCATTTGGTGGGTACGGTCCTAGTTTCGTGAATCCGCGCACAGGTGAGATTTTAGGAGCCGACATTATGTTGGAATGGGTGGCTTTAACCAATCGTGTTTATGCCGATCGCACTTTCCGTTTGGGAAGTTCTTTAACCGAAGAGCAAGAACAATTGTTGAAGGAAAAAGGAGCGCGTAATCCGTTCTTATGCAACGCTGCTGCAATGAGCAACGAGCAATTGATTTTCGGAACGAATGCTGCAAGCGTAATGGGAGCAAGCGATTTAGAGAAACAAGAAATAGTTCGTCAGATGTTGTATCGTTTGGTTCTGCACGAAGTTGGGCATACGCTTGGTCTTACGCACAACATGCGCGCTAGTACGCTTCAGTCGGTTGCTGATATTAAGAATGTAGAAAAAATTAACAAGGAAGGCTTGGCGAATTCGGTGATGGAATATCCTGCTTTCAATTACCAAATGAATCCGAAGGAGCAAGCGTTGTATTGCGATGTGAAAGTTGGACCTTACGACAAGTGGGTGATTGAATACGGATATAGTGCGTCAGTTTCAGATGAGCAAAAAGAAAAAGAGCGTTTAGATAAAATTACTGCGAGAAGCATCGAGCATCAGTTGGCTTATGGGAACGATGGTGACGATATGCGCACTGCTGGAAGAGGAATTGATCCTGATGTAAATATTTACGATCTTTCAAGTGATCCGGTTGCATACGGCGCCGAGCGTTGCGAATTAGTGAAATTTGTTCTTCCGAAATTGAAAGAACATTTGATTACTTCGAATGAAAGCTATGCTGAATTGCTTCAATCTTTTTTAATTGCAACGAAGGAATATGGCATTCAAACCAATGTAATGACACGTCAAGTTGGAGGAGTGCATTACGATAGAGCTTATGCCGGACAAGGTTCTTCAGTAAAGCCGTTGGAACCTGTTTCTGAAGTGAAACAAAAAGAAGCCATGAAAGCTTTAGCGAAATATGCGTTTGCTGCAGATGTATGGAGTGAAGCTATTCCAACCTTCAATTACTTGTTGGATCAAAGAAGAGGCTTTAGCCAATACTCTAAAAGCGATGACCCTAAGATTCACGATCGTATCTTGGATATGCAATCGGAATGCTTGAATCACTTGATGCATCCGCGTGTTCATCAAAGAATCATAGATAGTTACATGTATGGAAATACATACTCGATTGATGAAGTAATGTACGATTTAACACAAGCTATTTTTGAATCTGATTTGAAGGGCGAAGTCAATACCGTGCGTCAAAATTTGCAAATCGAATACACACGTAGATTAATTGATATGCTCGACGTGAAAAACAGATACGACAATGTTTCTCAAGGAGTAGCTTTATCAGAACTAATCCGAATTAAGAAAATGGAAGTTGGGAATATCGCAGGTGGCGCCTTAACAAAAGCACACCGTGGACATGTTGTGAAATTAATTGATGATGCGCTTAGCGCGAAATAAGTCTTAAAGAATTCTGCGAATGAGGCGAAGGTTATGCGAATAACCTTCGCTTTTTTTATTGATACCCTGATGGTCTAAAATGTCAATGCGAAGTTCTCCGGATGCATGGAGAATTTCATAGCTGCCATCGTTTTCCAACACAATTCCAACATGCGTAATTCTTCCCTCGGCATTATCAAAGAAAGCAAGATCGCCTGTTTTAGCCTCTGAAAGTAGAATCACTTCGGCCCCCTCAGCGGCTTGCTGATAAGCATCGCGTTTCAAGGAATGTCCTAATGTTTTGAAAAAAGTTTGCGTAAATCCAGAACAGTCATAACCAAAGTTGGTCTTGCCTCCCCATACATAGGGCACACCAATATACGTTTTGAATAATGCAAGCGCATCGTCGAGCGAAAAGATTTGATGTGGAAAATCTTCAGGAACAAAAGCGCCAAGAGGCATAAGAATTTGTTTGTTCTCGAAGGGGGTTAGTGCACTCGGAAAAGCAAAGACACGGAGGGTGTCTACTTCGAAAACTTGAGGCGCGAATTGCTTCTTGTCTATCCAACCCTGGTATAGATCAAAGCTTGTTTCAATGAAATACCATTTTTCGTTTTCCTCGAGGACTTCATACGTTTCTCCGAAAATAAGTTGACTCACTTGTTCGCTGCGGTCAGAGGCTTCTGCACGCATAGGAATAAATGAAAGAAGACATTGTCCGTTTACCATGTTCCAAATTTGATGATAAAATTGCCTTTTCCCATTTTAAATGATTGTCAATTATTCAATGTTGAATGTGAATGGTTGGAAGAAAAGTGTACATTTGGGAAAATTAAAGCACTATGTGGCGCGAATTGGACAATAAACTCGTTAGAGAATTTCGTTTCAAAGACTTCCAAGAGGCATT
>JBEIFO010000012.1:0-16421 GCA_040382375.1 Crocinitomicaceae bacterium | reverse complement strand
GCCGAGGAAATCACTTGCGCCAAACACGCGTCTTTTTTAGACGCAATATCTTCAATAGTATAATTCAATGTTTTTCCCGTTGGGAAATCGCAACGCTCAACCAAATCGTTGATCATGCCTTGAAGTCCCATGGCGCGTCCGTCATCTGGATGATAGATACGCGTAATGCCGTAATCTTGAAGTTCTGCAATTTCTTCAGGAAGAATAGTTCCGCCACCACCACCGAAAATTTTAATGTGTCCGCAGCCTTTTTCCTTCAATAAATCAAACATGTATTTGAAGTATTCTGTGTGACCGCCTTGATAGCTCGTCATGGCAATGGCTTGCGCATCTTCTTGAATGGCAGTGTTTACAACCTCTTCAACGCTTCGGTCGTGTCCCAAGTGAATGACTTCACATCCGGTAGACTGAATAATTCTGCGCATGATGTTAATGGCAGCATCGTGTCCATCGAAAAGGGATGCTGCTGTTACAATGCGAATCTTGTTCTTTGGGGTATATGGAATGGCTTCTTGCATAGTTCTAAAATAGTGTCGCGAATTTACGAAGAGCGCGTCTAAAACCTCGATTTTATAACGCTTTGTTTATGTTACGCAATTGTTAAGGGCTTAAAGATAGATTCACTTTTATTTAACGCTATCGAAATCTTGCCCTTCCAAGAATCCGATTCCTTTGTTCTATGCAAGAAGACCCAAAATTACCTTACGTCCCTATGGGCTTGGAGAGTGATTTCGCGCATTTTTCAAGGGCACTCGCGCACCCTGCTCGAGTGACTATTCTTTTGGAAATTATGAAGACCCAAGGAATCGTTGAAGGACGCGTAGTAGACGTACCTGGCATGTCGCCTTCAACGGTTATTCAACACCTAAGAGAAATGAAGAAAAGCAGCCTCATCGATGGGCGCATTTTCGGTATGCGATCGAAGTACTGGATTTCGAAAGAAGCAATGGAGTTCTTTCGACAGATCTCTCAAGAGTTCTTTCAGGTCTTCGAAACATTGGCTTAACAAACGCCTTCGAATGTTAACTCTAAGATAATTCTCATTTCAACTCTAATCAATCTTACTGCATTTGTTTCGCAGTCATGAAAATGAATGATCAAATGAAAAAAAAATCAATCCTGTTTTTACTGTTTTTATCGTGCCTATCGGTTAGCGCACAAACTATCATAAAAGGTACCGTTCTCAACTCTTCTGCGGAGCCAGTTGTTGGGGCAATTATCATTGTTGATGGAACTTCTTTCGGAGCGGCTTCGAATGCGTTCGGTGAATACAACATTAATGTTAAGACTGGTGGAAACTACACCATTGAGGTAAAGGCTATTTCTTACGCGACCCAAAAGATTTCAGGAATTGAAGTAGCTTCAGGAAAAGAAATCAAAGCAGATATAGTTCTTCAATCGGAATCATTCATGGTTGGTGGAGGAGTGGAAATTAAAGATTTCCGCAAGACGAGCACAGAAGCTGCTGTAATTATGGAAATGCGTGAGGCGAAAGGTGTTGTAAGTGGAGTAGGTGCTGTTCAAATTCAAAAGGGACAGGATAGAAATGCTTCTGAGGTTGCAAGAAGAATTCCAGGGGTAACTATTATCGATAATCGTTTCGTTATGGTTCGCGGATTGACCGAGCGTTATAACGCTGTTATGATGAACGGTGTATTGGTTCCATCATTGGAGCCAGATGTGCGTTCATTTTCTTTCGACCTTATTCCAAGTCAAGCGATAGATCGCTTCTTAATCTTCAAATCACCTTCGCCAGATCTTCCAGGAGAATTTGCTGGTGGTGCTATTAATGTTTACACCAAGAACTTCCCAGACTACAAGACTTCTCTAGATGTGAGTATGGCTACAAACTACCGTTCGAACACAACAGGACAAGAATTCTTGAGCAACGTAAATTCATCTTCAGAAGCATTAGGCTTTGATAACGGAACTCGTGACTTGCCATCAGATTTTCCAAGTAATGTCCGCAATGCAACAACAGAAGCAGAGCGACGTGCTTTAAGTTTGGCCCTTCCAAATACGTGGGGTTATGAATCAGGAACAGCTTTGCCAGACAGAAGAGTGAACGTGTCTTTCGGCAAGCGTTTTCAAACCGAAAAAATACAATTCGGAAATTTTACAGCAATCAGTTATTCAAGAACAGCTCAAAGACAAAACTCTCACCGTTTAGACTACAATGTATTCGATGAAGGAACACAAACCAGTGATACCGTTTTCTCGTTCGATGATATGATTTATCAGAAGAATGCGAACGTGGGTGTTCTTCACAACTGGGGAATTAAGACCGATAAGAGTTTCATAGAGTTCAAGAATTTTTTGAATCAAAATGGTCTTCAGTCGAACACCTTCAGAACTGGAAGAGCATTGGAAGAAGGTAACTACCGTCAGGAGTATTCTTTCCGTTACACCGAGCGTCGCATGTATAACACGCAATTGACGGGAACACACGAGTTGTTCAAAGGAAAGGGAAGTTTAAATTGGGCTTTAGGTTATGCGCAAACAAGAAGAAACGATCCGGATTGGAAGCGTATTCGCTACACCCGTCCATTGGACGGTTCAGATGAGAACTTCCACGCTTACTTCACAACAGTGGCTCAGCCTTTCTTCTCAGGAAGATTGTTCATGAACTTGAAAGAAGATGTAAGAACGTATGCTGCAAACTACGAGCATAAGTTAAAGCAATTAAATACGGATAAAGAAAAGCCACGCTTTGCAACCATTAAAGCAGGCTTCTACATTGAAGACAAAGACCGTGATTTCGGATCACGCAACTTAGGATATGTAATCAATGCGTTCGATTTCGATTGGAACAAAGACACCACCAGCATTGCGAATATTTTGGCTCCTGAGAACATGGCCGATTCAACTGGATTCTTATTGGATGAAGACACTCGTGGAGCAGATAAGTACCACGCTTCTTCAAACCTATATGCAGGTTATGCAATGCTTACTTTACCCTTCGAAAAATTAACCATTTCAGGTGGTATTCGCTTGGAGCAAAATTCGCAAGTGTTAACCAGTGCTGATATTACAGGGACACCAATTACTGCGACGCTTGATTCGCTGGTGTTTCTTCCTTCAGTAAACGTTTCTTACACGTTAAATAAGAAAACAACCTTACGCGCAGCATACGGAAAGACGGTGAACAGACCAGAGTTTCGTGAATTGGCGCCATTCAGTTTCTACGATTTCGAAAACAACTTCATCAATACGGGTAATCCGAATTTGACCTTCGCAACGAATTCAAATGCTGATTTGCGCATTGAGCACTATCCATCAAACACTGAGTATTTAAGTGCGGCAGTATTTTACAAAGAGTTTAACAATCCGATTGAGCCGTACTTCGTTCCGGGTGTCGGATCAGGTGGAACACGTAGCTTCGCTCCGGGCAATGCGTTGGGTGCAACCAGCTACGGGGTGGAATTCGATATTCGTAAGTCGTTGAAAGAAATGACTGCGAACAGAATTCTGCAAAACATGACTTTGGTAGCTAACGCTTCTTTCATTAAGTCGGATATTCAAGTGAGTGCAGATGGATTGGCTTCAGGATTAAATCCAAATCGTCCGATGGTGGGACAATCTCCGTATATCATTAACGGTGGATTGTATTACGACAACGACTCATTAGGATGGCAAATCACGGTGTTGTACAACCGCATTGGCCCTCGTGTTACGATCGTAGGTATTCCTGATATCCCAGAGGTATATGAAATGTCGCGCGACATGTTAGATATTGCTATTACAAAATCGTTCAAGAACGGATTCTCTGTTCGTGCTGGTGTTCAAGACGTATTGAAACAAGATTTCGTATTCCTTCAAGATGCTAATCAGGATGGGAAATTAAGTCGCGCAAATGACCAACGTCTTCAATACTTCAACAGAGGTAATTACTGGAGTGTAACCTTGAGTTATAAGTATAGAGAAGACGTTAAAGCATCGAAGGGAAAGAAGTAACATAACATTCTCTTAAAGAACATAACATTCTCCTTCGAATTGCATAATGAATCCTTAAGTGCTTCATCATGTTCCTGTAAACTATAACTAGGAAGTTTGCACAAACAAATTCAAATCATGAAAAAACTTTTATTCTCGTTCGCGCTATTGATGGCAGCATTCAGCAGCCAAGCGCAGATTGTGGTAAGTGGGAACATTGACATCAATGGAACAACTACCTGGACAAACAACAACATTTACATCCTTTCTGGATTCGTAAAGGTTACAGCTAACGATACTTTGGTTATTCAACCGGGTACAATCATCAAAGGAGACCTTGTTACAAAGGGATCTTTAATTATTGAGCGTGATGCGTATATCAATGCTCAAGGAACTGTTGAACAACCAATCGTAATGACGTCTCAGAAAGCTGCCGGACAAAGAAGTTACGGTGACTGGGGTGGATTAATTATTTGCGGAAGAGCTGCAGTTAACTCTCCAGCTAACGCAGGTAACGGAACAGCGGCAGGTGAAGCAGTCGTTGAAGGTGGAGTAGGTTCTATCTACGGTGGTGGAGCTAACCCAGATGCAAACGACAACTCAGGTATTATCAGTTACGTTCGTATTGAGTTTGGCGGAATTCCTTTCCAACCGAATTCTGAGATTAACGGTATCACCATGTGCGGTGTTGGTAATGGAACAACCATTGACCACGTTCAAGTATCATACTGCGGTGACGATGCTTTCGAATGGTTCGGTGGTAACGTTAACGTGAAGAACATTATTTCTTACCGCAACTGGGACGATGATTTCGATACCGATTTCGGATTCCGTGGTAACGTTCAATTCGCATTGGCTGTTCGCGATCCACAAATCGCTGACCAATCGGGTTCTAACGGTTTCGAGTCAGACAACGACGCAAGTGGAAGCACTGCAACGCCAAACACACAAGCCCATTTCTCAAACGTAACTGTTGCTGGTCCTCTTTTGTTCCCAGGAACAATGAATTCAAACTACAAGCGTGCTTTGCACTTGAGAAGAAGAACAGAGACTAGCACATTTAACAGTGTTTTTGCTGGATATCCAGTTGGACTTTTAATCGAGAGTGCATCAACGCAAGGAAATGCAACTGCAAACAATCTTCGTTTTAAGAATAACATTATTGCACAAATGAACGATTCTTTGGCTACTGTAACTACAGCAAATCCAAACAACGTAAATGGTGCGTTCAACATTACGAATTTCTTCAATGCAAATTCAAACGGTTTAGTGAACACAGGTGCTGAGCTAGGTTGGAACAGCATGAGTCTTTCTAACCCAGACTTCTCTCTTCAGGCTAACTCTCAGTTGGCTTCAGGAGCAGATTTCACAGATTCATACTTACAAGACGCTTTCTTTACTCCAGTTTCTTTCCGTGGTGCAATTGGTTCAGAAGACTGGACTTCTTGTTGGGCAGAGTGGGATCCACAAAATGCTGACTACTCTTCAGCAATGAACAACGCAATCACAGCGACTGTTTCAGCTACTGGTTCTACTTCAATTTGTGAAGGCTCAATGCTTACTTTGAATGCGACTTCTTCAGATGCTACTTCTGAATTCGTTTGGAGCAACAACGGTGCTGCTGGTTCTACGCAAGATGTAATGACTTCTGGGACATACAGTGTAACTGCAAGAAGCAGCAAAGGATGTACTGCAAACTCAAACCAATTGACTGTAGTAGTAAACGAAAATCCAACAGTTTCTATAACCGCTAACGGAAGCACTTCTTTCTGCACTGGTGGAAGTGTTGAAATAGCTTCTTCTCAAGCAGGTGGAAACGTTTGGAACACAAACGCTACTGCTGATGCGATCACAGTTACTGCTACTGGAGACTTCTCTTTGGAATACACAGATGCAAACGGCTGTTCAGCTTCTTCAAACACCATTAGCGTAAACGTAAGTGATTCTCCAATCCCTACCATCTCTGCTAACGGAAGTACTTCAATTTGCGACGGTGCTTCAGTGACGCTTTCAGCTTCAACTGCTGATTCATACGCTTGGACATTCAACGGTGTTGGTCTTTCTGAAACAACTCAAACAATTGATGCAGCGCTTGAAGGTCTATACACAGTGAACGTTACAAACGCTGACGCTTGCAACGGAGTAGGTGCTTCAGCTCCAATCTTCATCTCTGTAAACGCTACGCCAACAGCAGACGCTTCTTTCACTCAAACAAACGGAAGCTTCACAGTTCAGTTCTTAAACAACTCAACCAACGCATCTTCATACTCTTGGAACTTCGGTGACGGAAACACTTCAACATCTGCTAATCCTTCGCATACGTATGCTACAGGTGGAGATTTCACAGTGGTTCTTACAGCAACGAACGGAGATTGCTCGAACACTTTCACCATTAACTTGACTAGCGTTGCAGTTTCTGAAAACGTTGCTTTCGAAGACCTAATGGTTTTCCCTAATCCAACAGAAAGCGAATTGAACATTCAATTCAGCTCTTTCGATTCAGGTATCATGAATGTTACGATCTTCAACTTAGCTGGACAAATTGTTTCTGCTGAAGCATTCGCTGTGAACGCTGGAAACATGTTCCACACCATCGACACTTCAAACTTAGAAAGCGGAGTTTACTTCGTGAACCTAAGCAACAACACTTCAAACATTACCATCCGCGTAATTAAGAAATAGTAGATTAAGTTTAGATTAGAAATTAGGAGCGAACTTCGGTTTGCTCCTTTTTTTTATCCTTTGGATCAATCTCTCTGCGATCAATCACTTCGTGATCAATTCTTCGAATCAATCGCTGTGCGATCAATCTTTCCGATAATCGGTTAAACGTCGAAGACCCTCGTTGCTTGCAACATCAGTGGCTCCGCCACATTCGCCTCCGGCATTCGTGCTTCGCACATTAGTGGCACCCCTGGTCCAAAGGACCCTCGCGAAGCCATTCGCCCTCGCAACGCATGTTGCCCTCGCTAATTTTTTTGTAACTTAGTTCCATGAAACATTATTCTGAAATAATTACAATTGATTCACAAGTCCGATTTGGCAAACCTACCATCAGAGGAATGAGAATTAGTGTATATGATATTTTAGGTTGGTTCGCTTCAGGAATGTCAACTGCCCAAATCATTGAGGATTATCCGGAATTAACACAAGAGGATATAATGGCGGCGCTTTCATATGCAGCTGAAAGAGAGCATAAAATTCGAATTGCATCGTGAAACTTCTCTTGGATCAAAATATTTCTTTTAGAGTAGTTAAACAAAGTTCAAAAATATTCCCTCTTGCAAACAAGATAAATTGAATTGCGAAATGGGAAACAATAAAATTCCATACCTAAACTTGAAAAATTCGTTGAGGGCTTTATTGCTTTTAGTTAGCGTATTTATTTTTTGGATATTTCTGGCAAGATCAGAAAACACTGGGGATACTAATGATTTTATTGGAAACAACCTCTATGTCATTACAGCAATTTTGTTCTATCCGATTATTATTCTTCTTGCTTGGATTTTATTTCTGTTGATTAGAAACTATTTGAAAAAGATAAATCATCTCAAGAGTTAATTATTAGCCATTGTCAATGCCGTGTTCATTCTTCAATAGTTATTTGCTCTAGACTTGAAGTGAAGACACTTATCACAATACATTCTTCCCTTTTCTTCCCCTTTCTTAACTTCTCTTCACTTTAAAAAGGCATTCGTTGCTCTGCAACATCAGTGGCTCCGCCACATTCGCCTCTGGCATTCGTTGAAAACATTCGTCGCAGACATTCGTTGCTTCGCAACATTCGTCCTTAACTTCGCCATGCCCTGAACCAATAAAAAGTTAAACAATATGACAAATAAATTGACTGTATTATTTATAATTTTTTTTCATTTGAATTTAAATGCACAACAGTGGATAGATAAAAAATACGATTATGACAGTACATTAAATGTCACTTATGGAACTGCGCTAAACTTCAATGGAAGCACAGATAATTTAACAATGGACATTTACACGCCAATTTGCGATGACATCAACCACATTTCAAGAAAACCGCTACTGATATGGATACACGGAGGTGCATTTCTTGCCGGAGATAAAAATGAAATGACTAACCTTTGTAAACAATTTGCAAAAAGAGGTTATGTTACAGCTACCATAAATTACAGATTAGGTTTTGTTCCAGATGATTTATCATGGAATTGCAATTACCCAAATTACTCTTGTGTTTTTGCAACAGATAGTGCCGAATGGTATCGGTCATATTATAGAGCTGTGCAAGACGGAAAAGGGGCTTTGCGATATCTAGTTAATAGAAATGCCTCTTTAAAAATTGATACCAACAACATTTTTGTAGCTGGAGAAAGTGCAGGTAGTTTCATTGCACTTGGAATAGGGTTGTTAGATACAATTAGTGAAAAGCCAATTCAAGCATATGCAAGTTCGAATGCGCCTAATCCATTTAGTAACACATTAAGCTGTGAATATTGTGTGGGAGAAAATTTTAACGGTGTTAATGTAGCGCGACCAGATTTAGGAGATATTGATGGTACCATTGAACCCACAAGTACAACTTTTCAAATAAAAGGAATTGGAAATATGTATGGCGCCATGTTTAGTGATTTACTGGAAAATCACAAAGTAAATTCACCCAAACCTGCAATATACTCCTTTCATCAACCTTGTGATTTAGTGGTACCTATTGATAGTGGTGGTGTTTATGCCGGTTTGTCGTGGTGTATGTCAAACGGTTATAACTGCTATGGAATAGCAAATACCCCAAAGCTATACGGAAGCAGGGCATTTAGTAATTGGAACACGAATAATGGATATGGTTATAATATTCAGGATGAATTTACCACAACCAATTTCCCGTACAATTTTTTATTTGGAACAGGCAGTTGCGCAGATCAAATTAATACTCCATGCCATGCTTATGATAATTCTATTTTACGAGAAAATAATTTAGCAAACTTTTTTGCACCACTAGTTACAACGAATCCTGTTTGTGATACAACGATATATCCTATCGGAGTTATGTCAATTACTAATGAAGATATGGTTAGCGTGTATCCGAATCCAGCTGTTAATACTATAAATATCAATTATTCAAATTTTGAGAATTCTACCATAACTATTTTTGATATGCTGGGTCAAAAACACAATGATGAGATATCCTTACTGGAGGAAAACACAGAAATTAATATAGAGAACTTAAGCCCCGGGCTTTATTTTTTTCAAATAAGAAATAAGAATAGAACATTAAAAGCAATTATATTCGTTAAGGAATAATATTATCGCGGACTATCAAGGATTTGCGAATGAAAAAGGTGGAATACGAGAATAACGCATTCAAAAAAAAGTTTAAAAAAGTCGGTAACAGTCAGTTTGAAAGTGAACTAAGAATTAAATTTATCAAGAAATGAAGAAAATAATTTCCTTAATCATATTTGCATTTACGATAACACTAATACAAGCGCAACAAACAACAGTTGCAGCGGGTGGAGATGCTTCAGGACTTGGTGGAACTTTTTCTTATAGCATAGGACAAGTTGTTTATACTTACATCTATGGTTCAGATGTAATTGTGGCACAAGGCGTTCAGCAACCCTACGAAATCTCAACGATAGTAGGTTTGGATAACATTCAGATAAATCTTTTGATACAGACTTATCCCAACCCAACGAAAGATTACTTATTACTAGATCTCAATTCTGTTGATTTTTCAAATCTGCTTTTTCAACTTTATGATCTAAAGGGCGGGTTAATCGAAACAAGAAATATTTCGAGTCCAACAGAAATAATTGATATGGGAAATCTGCCTAGCGCCCATTATTTATTAGTGGTGAAGAGTAACGATAAAGAAATAAAAACATTTAAAGTCATTAAAAACTGAGCAAAATGAAAAATAAAATTTTATTCATATTATTGGTCTTATCTGTAAACATCTGTGCACAGGCTCCGCAAAAAATGAGTTACCAAGCTGTAATTCGCAATAGCAATAATTCGCTAATTGTATCAACGCCTATTGGAATAAAAGTAAGTGTATTACAAGGCAGTGCAAATGGCACAGTAACTTACAGCGAAACTCAAGTTCAAAACACGAACATCAATGGTTTAGTAAGTTTGGAAATTGGCATGGGTACTGCTTTGATTGGAACATTCTCCAGCATTAATTGGGCAAATGGTCCTTATTTTATTCAAACAGAAGTCGACCCAAACGGAGGTGTAAATTATTCGGTAATGGGCGTAACTGAATTGATAAGTGTTCCTTATGCATTGTACAGTGCAAACGCACAAGTAAGTGGTTTTAGTCACTATATTGGAGAAACATTTAATGGGGGAGTAATTTATTACATATACAAAGGAAGTGATGGATTAGAACATGGTCTAATAGTTTCAACCACAGAAAGCATAGCAAAATGGCAAACAACTGGTGTATTGGTGAATGCAGACCGCAGTTGGGATGGTGTTTATAATACTAATTTAATATCAGGAAGTCCTGCAGTAAATTATATTGCAACGCTCGGTCCAAATTGGTATTTGCCTAGCCTTGACGAACTAATATTATTGCATGGCAGTCGCTTCGAAGTAAACAAAGCACTGTTTACCAATAATCAAACTTTATTATCCTTGTCTTTGTATTATTGGAGTAGTACAGAATATTCTGCTTCCGAGGCATTGTCTTACGATTTTTTGACTGGTTACACCGATGTTTCTGGGAAGTCCTTAAATTATGGAGTTCGTGGTGTTAAATCATTTTAATACAATTTAAACTTCGTTTATTCGAAACTTCTAATACCCTCGTTGCTTGCAACCCTCGTCCGCAGGGCATTCGCCTCTGGCATTCGTTGCCATGCAACATTCGTGGCTTTGCCACATTAGTCGCAGACATTCGCCTCCGGCATTCGTTGCTTTGCAACATTCGTCCTTCGGACTTTATTACCTTTACAGAAATTTAGAACATGCGCCCAAAACTCATCGCCGGTAACTGGAAAATGAATACCTCTTGGGAAGAGGCGAAATCGTTATTCAACAGTGTAAACGAATTTTCTTCCAACAACAAATCAATGGCGGTTTGTGTTCCTGCTTGTTACCTGGCAGGATTGTGTCCAACTCATCCGCAATTGTCGGTGTTCGCGCAAGATTGCAGCGCTCACGAGAAAGGAGCATTCACCGGAGAAATTTCAGCAACGATGTTAGCTTCGTTAGGTGTGAAGGGAAGTTTGGTTGGACACAGCGAGCGCAGACAATACCACAACGAAACTTCAGACTTGTTGAAGCGCAAAGTAGATCAGTTGTTGGCCAATAATTTGACTGCGATTTATTGTATCGGTGAAACGCTTGAAGAGCGCAACAACGAATTGCATTTCGCTACCGTGACGAAACAGATTGAAGAAGTGATTGGACATCTGTCTTCAACACAAATGAAAAATATAGTTATTGCATACGAACCCGTTTGGGCTATTGGAACAGGCGTTACAGCAAGCAATGAGCAAGCGCAAGAGATGCACGCGTACATTCGTTCGTTCTTAAAAACAACATTCGGTGAAGTAGCAAACGACATTCAGATTTTATACGGTGGAAGTATGAACGCCGCGAATGCACAGGCTTTGTTGGCTTGTGAAGATGTTGATGGCGGACTTATTGGCGGCGCTTCTTTGAAGGTGGCTGACTTTGAATTTATTTACAACGCCTAATGCAATACACGGTTTACACCTTTGAAGTTTCTCCGCTAATTCCGGGAAACGATTTAGTTATTGCCTCATTAAGCGAATTGGCTTTCGATAGTTTCCAAGAAACGGAAAGTGGAGTAGAGGCGTATGTGCCAACACAATTCGATACAGAAGAATTGCAAAACGCTTTGTTGGAATTAACCCTTGAAGATGTGACCATTCATTTCTCGAAAAAAGAAATGGAAGACATCAACTGGAACGCCGAGTGGGAATCGCAATTCGATCCAATCGACGTAGATAATCTTTGTCGCGTTAGAGCGCCGTTTCACGAGGCGAAGGAAGGTGTACTCGACTTAATCATTGAGCCGAAGATGAGTTTCGGCACTGGTCATCACGCTACAACGTATTTGGTTCTTCAGAAAATGTTCGAGCTCGATTTGAAAGACAAGGACGTCATTGACATGGGAAGTGGAACTGCTGTCTTGGCTATTGCTGCCGAAAAATTAGGAGCAAAGAAAGTTTGGGCCATTGACATAGATGAGTGGGCGTATGAGAACGCCATTGAAAACTTGGAGCGTAACAGCTGCACGAAGATTGAAGCGCTTTTAGGCGTTGAAGATTTACTGGAAGGAAAGATGGCAGATGTCTTTATTGCCAATATCAATCGGAACATTCTCTTGGCTCAAGCCAAGCATTACGAAAACGCTACGAAGTCAGGAGCGCCTTTGTTGCTCAGCGGATTCTATGAAAACGACGTCCCTGCGTTGCTTGAAGCCTTTTCAGCCTTCGAATGGAAAGAGACGCGCGTTAGAGATGAGTGGACGATGCTTTACTTCGTTCGGAAATAGGGAACTACGTTATTGGAACTTTCTCATTCCTACTGCGTAATTGGAAAATCGAAGATTCTATTCCTATTTCATAATTGGAACTTCGTTGTTAAATCATCACGATGATGTAATCCGGAACGGTCATCACGAAGTGTCATCCTTCAAAGAAGGTCATCACCAAAGGTGTCATCGGCATTCGCCGTTGAATAAACAGCATATAACCTGCACATAAAAATTGGTGTGTTTTCCAAATTCGAGATTTAGTTTTGTTTGTTGGCTTGGGCTTTCGGCAATTATAAACTTGGCCAATCAGAAAACAAACTGAAAATGTATAAAGAGTTAGAAATTAGGTTTATATTTGCAACAACAGTACCCGTTCAGCATACCGTAAGATCTGCTAGCGGGTCATTTTTTTTATATCGCTATGGCCAATAAAGTTCCATACTCCATAGCCGATCAAATATCCTTGCTGAAACAGCGGGGTATGCTTTTTAAGGCTGAAAAAACTGCGCAGTTTTTTAGAACGGTAAGAATTCGCAATGTTTGGGGTAATTCCGAATAGTTAAGAGATTAAATTTACGAGGCATTAATTTATTCATTCAAATTGAAACAATGAGGAAACTTTTATTTTCACTTGTCATTATATGTAACGCCCTTCTTGCGCACGCCCAGTGGCCCGAATTCAACCGCGCGCATCCAGTAAGCTGCCAATGGCCTAGTTATAACTATAACTCACAAGGCTTTTTTGAAAATGTATTCTTAATTGACACTGTTTCTAATTTCTATGATGGATACTTGTTATTTGGACGCGGTATTTTGTGTCACCCAGACTCGTGCATCAACTACTCCCGAAACTTTTCAGCAAAGTGCAATAGTAATGGTGATTTGCTTTGGTGGAAGCGTTATGATAACACAGAGATTGATGAAAATGAACAATGGTTCAATTGGGCTTATGGAAATTTTGGTGGAATGATTAAGAATCACAATAATCACATTGTTTCTATTTTTTCACGGTATGTTATAGGAGAGTACTTTAATGATTTTTTGATTAATATGGATTATCAAGGACAGATTCTGAATCAGTATCTACTCGATTCATCCATAGAGATACACGCAATGAGTTGTCTCATTGAGGATTTTTCTGATAGTTCTTATGTGGTGTGTGGTTGGCATATGGATTCTTTAGATGTTATAACCAATACAGAACCTGATGCTTTTATAATGAAAATTGATAGTTTAGGTGGTCGTATTTGGCAAAGAGACTACATTAATACTTTCGGCTCATATACAGTATCTAAGGCTATTGATGGAGGCTTTTGGTTGTGTGCAAACACACCATCATTAGGTGAATGTTCAGATGGTTTTTTTGCTAATACTGATTTTGTTTTGATTAAAACCGATGAAAATGGAATCGAACAAAGTCGCATTGTATTTGGTGGATCATGCGGCGGAGAGAGGGTTTCTGTTTATGAATACGAAGAAGATAAAGTAATCCTATTTGGTAGAATGACATCGCAAGATTTTAGTATCTCGCCATATACAGGTTATTTTTTTTCAGCTTTGATTGAACAGTTAAATAACAATCAACTTTCAACTTTATCCGATGTTAAGCATTACTCACCAAGTTTCTGGGGGACTTTTGTAGATTTTATGCCTCAAATAGATGGGACTTTCGTTTTAACAGGCGATAATGTAGTTCCATCTAATTGGACTGATTTTAGCGCAAATTATGAAAAGCTGAATGGATTTATTCTTAAACTTAATCAGCAGAGAGATAGTGTTTGGTGCAGAAACTATAGTTACTACGACAACATACCAACTCATCCCGAAGCCTTTGGATTTGCGGAACACCATATACTAGATTCTAAACCAACCCCTGACGGTGGTTTCATTTGCTGCGGATATATAAAACAACAGCCTCAAGATCCCAATCCACACCTACAAACCCCCTGGATCTTCAAAGTAGATTCCATGGGATGCCTAGAACCCGGATGCCAATACTTGAGCGTTGAAGAAATTGTAGTTGGTTTAGAAAACACCATCTCTGTTTTTCCGAATCCAACGCGTGATCAAGTAAAACTTAATTTCACCTTTCCTGAAAACTACGTTCCGAACAATCAGAATGAAATTGTAATCATAGACATGCAAGGCAGAGAAGTCTTAAGAGAAAATATTTTTCTCTTCGCTTCTTCAAGCAATACCATTGAAATAAATATTTCTGCCCTGAGCTCTGGAATGTACACACTTCATTGGTTAAGCAATAGTGCGTGGTTAGATAGTTCGAAGATTATTGTGGAATGATGAACTACGTTGTTGGAACTTCATTGTTGGAACTACGTTGTTGGAACTATGTTGTTTGAACTACGTGTTAAAATCGTCGAAGACATTCGCGAAGCATTCGCCAAAGGCATTCGTTGAAAACATTCTTTTTCAGCGCTAATAATAAAGATCTAAAATATGAGAAACTTCCTTCCGCAAATAAGGAAGTTCCTTCCAAATGAAATTCCAGATTTTTTCGTTAGCTAAATCGTCGTAAGAATGAACGACGTCGTTTCTTAATTCTATTACGCGTCGAGAATTTTTAATGCGCATAACACGGGTGTGATCGACTTTCACAATGTCGTGCATGGCCTCGCCAATAATAATGAGGTCGCGCTCAATGGCGCGACGCATCATTTTATTCGATAAGTATTGCTTGAAGTCTTCAATGGTGAGTCCGGCCGAGAACTCATTTATTTCATCAATCGACCGAACAATGTCCGAGAGTAAATCCCGAACATAACTATCCATTCTCGAAGCCGAGTTTCTTTGCAAGCTCATCGCTGATCGCAGGGAATTTTCTTCGTTCAACCAAGAATGAAGTCAATTCAGCGAACTCTTGAAACACATAATGCTTCATAGCCGCTTCTCTTAAATATCCTTTTCCAGTGCTTCCGCCTGTACCCGCTCTTCCGCCAATCATGCGGTGAACCATGTTCATGTGACGCCATCTCCATGTAGCCAACAATTCGTCAATGTCTAAGAGTGAGTTGATAATTCTATACGGATTCTGAAGAATCGGATAGTCGCGGTACAACATGATGAACAGCGCTGCTCTTCTTGCTTTTGAACTAAGCTTTCTATTTTCAACAGGCTCGTTCGAGATGAACAATTCATCGAACGCTTTCAAGTTTTGCATTTCCATTTCACTCAATGAAGAGGAATAAGCGCTTCTATATTGCGTGCAAAAATCTTCACTTCCCCAATATTTCTCTTCGAAGAAAGGCATACGCTCCAACCAGTTGTTCACCAATTCCAACAACGTAGTTTCTTTCGCTAACGTGTAAATCTGTTTCGCGTCTTCACTGCGTAATTGACTAGTAAAATACTCTTGTCCATGACGCTCTTCAACTTTCAATCCCAACAATGTTTCTAATACTTTGAATTGCATACTCTGAAATCCGCTGGCCGGACGAAGCATATCGCGGAAGTCTAAGAAGTCTTGCGCCGACATGGTTTCCAAAATATTAATTTGGTCAACCAAAATGCGAAGGATCTCTGTTACACGGTGCATGCGGTTTACAGCGATTTGCAACTCTGGACTGTTGTCGTTAATGTTCTCTTTCGCTAAAATGTCGTACACCGATTTCATTTCGAATAAAATCTGCTTGAACCACAATTCGTACGATTGATGAATAACAATAAACAACATCTCATCGTGAGCGTGTTTACCTTGTTTGTCGCTTTCGAGTTCTTGTGCGTTAAGAACGTCACCCAGTTTTAGATAGTCGCTGTAATACATGCCTGCAAGTTACAAAGGCAAGTGTAGATTACCCTAATTCGATTTAATAAATCGAAAAAGACTTTTGTCAGTCTGCAAAGTATAGATGCCCGCAGCCAAAGACTGACAAGGAATTTCTTGTGTGTTGAAGAAAACCTGAACCACTTCTCCTTGCATAGAAAGTATTCTTCCTGAAATTTTTTCGGTGCAGTGAAGCATTTCAATAACCGGATTCGGATAAAG
>JBEIFO010000011.1:0-16579 GCA_040382375.1 Crocinitomicaceae bacterium | reverse complement strand
TGTATACTGCAAATGGTATCGGTTACAAGAACTGGGCTTTCGCAGGGATAGGCATTGGTGCAATGGGTTATTCAGACGATATCGGATTCTCTGTTCCATTCATGCTTGACTTACGTGCGCGCTTGATGCCAACGAAAAAAATAAGCCCGCTTGTTATGCTTTCTACTGGTATTGCTTACCACAAAGGAAGCGTAGGTTCTTTCGATTTGAACGATGGTGCAGGAGTATCCTTGAAATTAAACGATCAGATAAACATTCACGCTTTATTAGCTCACAGCTACATGCGCTATTACGGAAGACTTTCAGCTTCTGGCGCTGCCGTGTTAGATGGAATCTATTACAATTACTTCGGAGTGCGCATGGGCGCTAGCTTCAGATTCTAACGAACCAACTGAAACCATCCGCTGCGCTGCTCGGGCGATAAGATCGATTCTCCGTTCGCGTATTCAGCATTCACAACGAAATAATAAACGCCAGTGGATGCGTCGTTTCCGTTAATGGTGCCGTTCCAATTGTTATTCGGATCCGTAGATTCGAACACCAAGGTTCCCCAACGATTGAAAATCTGAATGTAATAATTCGCAACAGCAGTCGTGCTTCCATCTCCGGCAAATACCAAGTGAAACGTTTCGTTGAAACTGTCGTTGGTTGGACTGAAGATATTTGGCACAACCAAATTCGCGCATTCCGGAAGATCGAGGGTATAGGTTCCCGAAGCGTCGCATCCGTTCGGATCAAGCGCAGCAACACTCACAGTTGCATTGGAAAGCAATTCAATATTGAAATCGGTAGAGCCATCGTACCAAAAAATGTTCGAATAAGTTGGGTCAATTCCCAAGATAGTTGGTCCGTCCCAACAACCCGACTGTGTGAGGTTCTGAATGGTGATAAGCGGATTGTTATTCGCACTAATGAGTTCTGCCGTTGAAGTATACGTACAACCACCAGGATTGGTGCTTGTGACTTCATAAATACCCACATCTACACCAAGAAACGAAGTAAATCCAGACGTTAAAGGATTTCCATTTAACGTCCATTCGTTGTTCACAGCTGGGCCATCGCTCACAATATTTAGGGTCAGTTGCTGTGTTTCTCCAATGCATAAAACCGTTGAAGCAGGGGAGAGTTCGGTTTGAAAATTCTGATAGTCTAACTCAACAGGCGTGCTGGGGGCTATGCAAATGTCGTTCGGACAAGTCAGCGAATAAACGCCATCAGCAGTTGCTGTGTATGAATCAGATATTTCTCCCGCAATATCAACGCCATTCATCTGCCATTGATAAGTACTGCAAATACTGGTAGTTGAAAAGGTGGTTGGTGAGTTGTCACAAATGACACCGTCTATATCAGGGGTGACATTCAAAGTGCTTAGTGGAATGACATTCACCGTTGCGCCATCGATTAAGGTATCTGCGCTGCAACCATTGCTGGCGATTAGGGAATATGTATAAATGCCAGGTGCAGTGTAACAAATGGCTGGAGCAATGCTGTCTAAAAGAGGATCTGCAACACCATTAACAAGCCATGTCCACAAGCCGGGATTACCTGCTGAAGTATTTGTTACTTGAACGCAATCGCCTTCGCAAACGCTGTTTTCAGAAAGACTAAAACTAGCCGTTACAGGAACATCGCTGTTATTCGAAGCTCCTGGTGATGGGGGTAACGTTCCTGAAACCCAAGGATTCACACCGTCGCAGCTTCTGAATACGGTAAGACCATCGTTCGACCCTTGTGCTGGTACCGTTTGAATTTGTGTAAAAACAGAGAGAATAGGAACTGTGAATTGCGGGCAAATTCCAAAAGAATTCGTTGTGAAGGAGGTTTGCTGATTCCATTGGCCGCCGCCCCAAACAATACCATCGATAATGGTTCCAATATTGTCAAACAACAAAAGCTGCTCGGCGCTATTGGTAAGAATTCCTACTTGCGCATTAGGACCTGTTGTGCAACCGCAGGTTCCAATGTTCACGTCAACGGGAATTCCTGAATTCGAAGATCCCACAACTAAGAATCCGTTTCCAGGAATAATTGTACCGGCCGGCATGGTAATCGAAAAATCTCCGTCTGATAAGATGTAGCACTCAATGTTCCAATCGAACGGACAGGTGTTATACAATTCAATCCATTCGCCTGTGTTCGGCGTGCAGCTTCCGTCGCAAGCACCAGCAGCGTTAACCATAACTTCGTTAATAACCACGCACTGACCAATGCTGGTTAGGGTGGAAAGAAGCAACGCCGCTAGGATTGAATAAAACTTCATTTTGCAAATGTAATAGGAAGAAGCTTTGTAATACCTATCACATAACGGAAGAAATGCTCTTTGTATATTCGTTCCATGAAATATTCAAGTCTATTCCTTTTTGTAGCGCTCTTTTTCAGCGCTTGTTCTTCGAATGGTGGAAATCAAGTTCTCGACGCTAAGACATTTTCAGAAAAGTTGAAAGCTACGCCCAATGCGGTTTTATTGGATGTCCGGACGGAAGAGGAATTTGCAAAAGAATACATTGAAGGAGCTTTGTTAGCCGATTGGAACGGCAATGATTTTCAGAGAAGAATTGATGCTATTGACAAGAATGCACCAGTCTTCGTTTACTGTTTAAGTGGGGGAAGAAGTTCAAGCGCTGCTGCTGCCATGCGTAAGCAAGGATATAAAGAGGTGTACGAACTTCAAGGAGGAATTTTGAAATGGAAATCGGCTGGTTTACCCGTTGTTGCAGGAAAGGTGAGTGCTTCCGGCGGAATGAGTTCAGATGAATACAAGACTCTTGTTTCTGTTGGAAATGTACTGGTCGATTTTTCTGCAGAATGGTGCGCTCCTTGTCGCAAGATGAAGCCTTCTTTGGAGGAATTATCTAAGGAAAATCCTTCGTTGAAAATTATAACCATTGACGTGGATCAAAATCCGAACATCGCCGCTGAATTGGGGGTAGATGCTCTTCCAACTTTGAAATATTATTCAAATGGGGAATTGAAATTCAGCAATGTTGGATTTATTTCGAAAGAAGATCTAAAGACGAAGTTGGGAATCTAGAATCTATTTATTTCAATCCATTTGTTTCCGATGGCTTTACTATAATGGTATATTTGTAAATACCTTAAGTAAATAATTTTGAAAAAAATACTCGTTTTAATTTCTACAGCAGCAATTATTTTCGGTCTTATTGCTTCAAAAAAGACTGAAAAGGAAGAGATTCTTTATACCTACAACAGTCTTTCCGTTCTTGAAGGAATAGAACTCAGTCATCAGCCGGGTCTTTATGACAGTTCAATTGATTTTGAAGTAAAAAATGCAGATGGTCTGTATATAGAGCTTATTAATGAAGATGGTGTTTCGCATGTTCAACAAAAAATTACCATTTCAAAGCCAAGCGTTGTAAAAATTAAAAAGAGCGTAAACGATACGGCTCATTATTTCGTTGGAAGTTATATCGTAAATGTTCACCATGATTTACCCGTTGTTTCGTTGGTAGTAAAAGGATCCGAGTTTTTTCCTCCAGATGGCATTTACGTGGGAACATCTCAAGGTGGGGAAGATGGAAGAGTTCAAGTAATTGGTAAAGCTTGGGAGAAAGAACCCATAACTGGTTTCGCACAGTTCTTTTTCAACGGTGAATTAAAAGATGAATTGGAATTAGATATAAAAACCTATGGAGGCATGACCCTAGGTCATAAAGAAAAATCATTGCAATTATCTGCAAGGAAAGAGAAACATGGACGAAGTAAAATAAAGGTTAAGCTATTTGAGAATCTACCTTTTCGTGAGTTTCAGCACGTTGTGTTAAGGACTTCAGGAAACGATCAAAGTAAAACACGTTTAAAAGACATGTCAATTAGCCATGTAGCTGATGATATAAATGTGAATACCAAAGCTTCGCGTGCGGCAGTTATTTATGTCAATGGAACCTATTGGGGAATTCATAACCTTCGCGAAAAGGTTAACGAGGATTATTTTAAAGAGCGATACAATTGGAAATCGAATGAGTTTGTTGAAATACAGGGTAGTGGATCTTCGAACGATAGATATATGAAGTTTAACAATGACGTTCGCAATTGGTCTCAGTCATCGGACTTCAAACAGAAACTCTCTGACAGTTTAGATATTGAAGAGTTCTTCAATTTCCACATTATTCAAACCTTTATTAGCAATGTAGACTACAGAGGGAATATTCGATTTTTCAAGCATAACAACGGTAAGTGGAAGTGGGTTTTGTATGACACTGATCTAAGTTGCAGCATGGATTTTATTGAAAGGAATTTCATTCAAGATAGAACTTTTCCTACAGCTGAGTATTGGTACAATCCACCTTATGCAACAACCCTTTTGCACACAATTCTAGGGAATAAAGAATTGAAGAATCAATTTGTTAAGCAGTACACTTATTTGTTAGCAACCAAATTGACTACTGAAAATTTCGAGGCGAAAATAGATCGAAACGCTTCCATTATCGACAGCGAAATGGAAAGGCATTTTATGAGAAGAGATCAGCTTTATGGTGAGACAAGAGAGAAATGGATGTCTAAATTAAAAGCGTTGAAGGCGTTTTTTATCAAGCGTCCTGAATCTGCGCTCATCCACTTGAAAAAAACGTTTGGATTGAATGCTGACGCGGTTAATGTTGAGCTTTCTCAGAATACCAGCGCAATGGAATCGCTTCGAATGAATAATTCTGGCGTAGTTGTTTCAACGATTAAGGGGAAGTTCTTTCCCGAAATTCCTGTCGATGTTAACGCAGAAAGTACAAACCATTTGTATCAATTTGTGAATTGGAGTGACGGAGAATCAAATCCAAAAAGAGTTATTACTCCTTCTGAAAATTTGAAATTATGCGCAAACTATCAGCATATCGGTAAATCGGAACTATCAGGGAAATTAGTGGTTAAGAAATACTATGTAAACAACAATTGGAATGATCCTTTGATTTTTACCACATTGGAGAATGTGTCAGATGAACGTATTAATTTGAATGGCTTTACACTTTGTGAAGATGAGAGCAAATCACTTATTCAATTGAATGAAAAGGAAATACAATCGGGTGAAGTTAAAATTTTCGCTAACGATGTCGAACTGTTTAAAAAATTAACTGAGCGTTCCGATTTAGACGTGATGCCATTTATGACCGAACAGACTTTTAAAAATGAAGTGAAACTTTGTTTGCTTGATGGTTCCGGTGCATGCGTAGATTCGCTCTATGCGTTAATAGATGACAAGCATTTAATTGATCACGGCTCTTATATCGTTGAGAAGAAGGCCGATTCCTTAGAGGTTAATCACATCAAAGTTGATGAACTTAAGACTCTTCCATTCAAAGTAGAAAATGTTGAGTCTTCAGGATTGTCTGTGTTTGGCGGTTTCAAAAATTATATTTTTTGGATTATAGCTGGAGTAGTAATTGCGTTAACGGCAGTATTCTTTTTCATTTGGAAAAAGAAAAGAGCTAAAACAAAAATTCCCGCCGAAGCGGGAATTCCAAATGATCCAAGTAAGAAGGACTAATTATTATTTCTTGTAGAAGGGAAGCGATACGACCACTGCTTTCAGCGATTTGCCACGTACTAAAATAAATACTTCAGTTCCTAGCGCAGTCATTGCTATTGGGACATAACCCAATCCAATTGCCTTTTCCAAGCTAGGACTTTGTGTTCCGCTTGTTACAACTCCCACAACGTTTCCGTTGGCGTCTGCAATCTCATAATCGTGACGTGGAATTCCTTTGTCTATCATTTCGAAAGCAACAAGCTTACGAGTTACTCCAGCTTCTTTCTGAGCCTTCAAATTTTCCGAGTTTAAAAACGGAGCACTGAACTTCGTGATCCAACCCAATCCAGCTTCAAGTGGTGAGGTAGTATCGTTAATGTCGTTTCCGTATAGGCAGAATCCCATTTCTAAACGAAGGGTATCTCTTGCACCCAATCCAATTGGTTCAATGCCTTGTGGCGCACCTGCTGCGAAGATCTTGTCCCACATTTCGTTTGCGTTTTCATTCGGGAAATAAATTTCGAATCCACCCGCGCCGGTATATCCTGTTGTTGAAACAACGACGTTTTCAACGCCAGCAAACGTTCCAATTTTGAAAGTGTAATACTCCATGTCGCTCAAAGTCATGTCTGTCAATGACTGAAGCGCTGCAGTAGCTTTCGGTCCTTGAACAGCAAGCAAAGAAGTCTCTTCAGACTTATTCACCATTGTTGCACCGAACTCTTTGTTCAACTCTGAAAGGTGATTCCAATCTTTGTCAATGTTCGAAGCATTCACTACCAACAAATACATTTCTTCGTTCACGCGGTAAACCAAAAGGTCATCCACAATTCCGCCAGTAGCATTTGGCAAGCAGCTGTATTGAACTTTTCCGTCAAACAATTTAGATACATCATTAGAGGTAGCAAATTGAATAAGGTCGAACGCTTTTGGACCGCTGATCCAGAATTCTCCCATGTGGCTAACATCGAAAACGCCAACTGCGTTTCTTACGCAGTGGTGTTCTTGCATTAATCCCGCGTATTGAACAGGCATGTTGTATCCTGCGAATGGAACCATTTTCGCTCCAAGCGATATGTGCTTTTCAGTAAGTGATGTGTTTTTCATAAGTGGGCCGAAATTATAAATTATCGGTGATGTAAGTGATTATTTTATTCATGAGATGTACACGGTCTTTTCCACGAACGTTATGCTCATGTCCAGGATAAACGAAAAAGTCTACGGGAACCTTCTTGTCAACACATGCTTTCAAGAAGCGCATGTTGTGTTGAAGAACCACCACGTTGTCGTCAGCGCCGTGAATCATTAACAATTTCCCTTGAAGTTTATCTACGTGTTTCGTGCAGTTGTTTGCGTCGAATCCTTCTGCATTCTCTTGCGGAGTGTCCATGTAACGCTCGGTGTACATGACTTCATACAAGCGCCAGTCGATAACTGGTCCGCCGGCAACACCTACTTTGAATGTTCCAGGAGCACGAAGCATAAGCGAGGTGGTCATGAATCCGCCGAAGCTCCAACCATGAACCGCCATGCGAGCAGGGTCTACATACGATTGCTTCTTCAACCACTCAACACCCGTTAATTGGTCGGCCATTTCTTGCGAGCCCAATTGACGGTGAATGATTTGTTCGAACTCCTTACCGCGATGCGCCGATCCTTGTCCGTCTAACGTGAACACCAAATACCCTTGCTCTGCCAAATAGTTCATCCACAATGAACTTCCGCCCAAATAAGAATTTGATACGAGTTGAACATGCGGACCGTTGTATACATATACCACAACTGGATATTGTTTTTCAGGATCGAAGTTCGATGGCTTAATTAATCGACAATACAGGGGAGCACCGTTGTTTGCATTGATAGTGAAGATTTCGGTTGTTCCAATGTTGTAATTCTTCAACTTGTCTTCAGACTTCAAAAGAACATTCGGCATTCCCTTTCCGCAAGGAGAAATAGAAACGCGATTTGGAACGGTGAGTGAGCTGAACTGGTCAATGAAGAATTTCCCGGTTGAAGAAACTTGTGTGTTGTGCGTTCCAGCTTCGTTTGTAAGTGTAGTTAATTTCAATGTTGAAGTTGGAGCAGAGTAGAGGTGACGCTCTGTTGCGTTCGTTCCAGTTCCTTCGAAGAAAATGGTTTTTTTATCGTCGCTTAATCCCAATATCGAAAGCAATTCGAAGTTTGCATTGGTTTGCGCAGTTAAATTTCCAGTTAAATCATAGAGATAGTAATTGTGGAAACCGTTCTTCCACGTGTACCACAAAAATGTTGTGCTCGATAAGAAGTAAGGCGCTTGATCGGGTTCAACCCAACGCGCATCTGTTTCAGTAAAAATGGTGCGAATGAAGTCGCCATTCAAAGCGTTATATACATTGAGGTTACAAGTGGTTGTAGCGCGATTCATTTCAGCAATTAAAATGAAATTTTCATCGGGACTCCAAGACAAGTTCGTTGCGTAGTAAGTGTCATTTAGGACTCCATTATTCAATTTCAGGAAAATAGTTTTACCAGATTTCACGTCATATACACCAATACTTATTCTTTCGCTTGAATCTCCAGCCATTGGATAACGAATGTTATATACGCTAGCTGGAGTTGTGTTGTAATTGATCAGCGGATATTGCGTTACGCTACTTTCATCTTTCTGATAGAATGCTAGGCGGTTTCCTTCTTTCGACCAAAACGTACCTTTTGCTATTCCATATTCGTTGCGAGAAATGCTTTGTCCGCTTACAGTTCCTTCTTTGTTAAACGTGACTTGTTTTTCTTCCGCTCCGCTCTTAACGAAAAGGTTGTTTTCTTTGGTATAGGCTACGTTTCCATTGGTTTGAAAATCGATATTTTCAACATCGGAATTATAAGCATTTATGGAAATATCCTTTTTGTTATTCAGTTTAAAAGTGACTTCAACAACCGTTTTCTTTCCTACAGAAGCAGCATCAGCAGTGGTGTGAAGTTCGTTCGCTGATATCCATTCCCAGCGAGGCATACTTGCTGCTTTTTCAAGGCCAATTTCTTGAAATGCTTTGTTAACCTGAGCAAGAGTGAGCTCAACGGTTGGCTTCGATTTACCTGCAGCAGCTTGGCTGTAGAGCGTGTCGTTTTTTATTTGAGAATAGCTATCGGTTCCAGGTATCCATTGCAATTGCAATTGCTCTGGATAGAATTGTCTGAATTGACCAAGGACAGATTCGTCTAATGTTAAGTTTTTCTTTTCTTGAGCTGTTGCGGCTAATCCGATGAAAAGGGCAAATGCAGCAAGGAATAATCTCTTCATTTTGTATGCTATTTATTGAGGTGTCTAAGATAAGCGCAACTTCGGGAATGTTTTAATTTTCTCCCAATCGTTCCACTCGTGTCTGAATTGTCTGGTTCGATAAAGCTCTGCTTGATCGAGGTAGTGCTTGCTTAACGGATGTCCGCTTTGACCGGCTGGATTGATATTCCAACTGTCGTTATTCGCGAAGTCGTGAATAATGCGCATTTGGGAACCGAAGTGCACGTGATACGTTCCTGTGCTGTCAAGTTTGAAACCTGATTGATGAATGGTTTCATTACCGCCAAAAACAGGAAGCTCTTCACGATTTAGGAAGGGTTTGAAAAGAGCGATTACGCCTAATGGGTGTTTCAATTCCAATTTGCAAACGTTTTTCCAAGCCCATTTTTCAACCACACCTTCTTCCTTCAATAATTTCTGAGCTGCTGTTTCGAAGGCGAGAAGCAAGATGTCTTCGCGGGTTTCAATTTGCTTGGTGTTCACATTGTCCCACCAAACGGCATTTTTATTTTGGAATAAACTCAATTGTGTTCGTTGCATTTGATGTGTGTCTAAGAACAAATTGAAAATTTCTTTTCCCATTTCATCTTCGCAAGCGAACTTCAAATAGTAATAAAGGAAACGATTGAATAGTGCGGGCCCTGAAGCTTCCGGCTCATAGGCACCGTCCCAAATGAACGCCGGCGCAACATCTTCGTAATACTTGCTTTTCTTGGCAATGGGTTCTAATTCTTTTAGCATTTCCGCATCAACTGTTGACGTTATGTCGTTCAGCACCGTCTTCATTTTTTCTGCGGTCCATTTATCGCTAGCCTCTAACAAGGTGCAAATGCGATCAGCTCGGTATTGCGGTTTGTAATAACCAGGATAGTAAGAACCATCTGCCATGGTTCCGGGCCAATCGTTCGCGCTGTAGATGTAACCCCACGAAGGATTTACACAGCGCGGGTTTTCTTTGAAGGAATAATATCCGTTCCATTCGTTCGTGGTGTCGCTAGCATTGAGGATGACCCAGGAATTGCAAGAGGGGTTTCGTTTTGCCAAATGTGCACAGGCCCACCATGCGATATTTCCTTCATTGTCGGCATAATTCACGCTTAGTCCAGGCCCATGAATTTGTGGAAGGGCAGCTTCAAACTCGTTCATGTTATTAGCCAAATTCATTTCACGAAATGCTTCGAAAGATTTGTTTTCCACTTTGGTGTACACCCAAGAAATAGAAATAGGTGTGGAGCTATTCATTCCGAAAAATGCTTCGTTCACAACGGGTCCATGCGGAGTAATTGGAACATTGAGCACGAGACTTTCTTTCCCTTTAATTTTTATTTCTTCTTTCCGGAAAGTAAGAGGAACATATTGTCCTTTGTACCAAACTTCGTTCGCGTTGTTCGGATTTCTTTTTTCAGCATAGAAATCCATTTCGTCGTGTTCAAGCATGGTAACGCCCCAAGCATGATTGGGAGTTCTTCCAACAAGCGCGTATGGAATTCCTGCAAGGAAGTGTCCGGTTATTTCGAACTCGGGACATTTCACATGCGCTTCAAACCACGTTTGTGGAAGGGCATAGCCAATGTGCGTGTCGTTGCAGAAGATGGGTTTTCCTGTAGCTGATTTGCTTCCTGAAACGGCCCAGGCATTCGATCCATCGAAGGGTGCAACAGGTAAGGCATGTTCTGCCTCAAGGAACAAATTGTTCAATGCTGTTAAGCTTGAATATAGACTTCGATTATCGAACTGTTTTATTTCAGATTCAGATTCATTGTGATTCATGCCAAGGTCATAGAGGTATTGCTTCCCATGTGTTAAAGCCACATGCGTCATAACGGGCTCTGTCTTATTCGCCATTTGAAAAGAGAAGCTCATGGCAGCACTAATGCTGAACATGTCTTCCACGGTTAACGTTCTTTTCGGAATGCCCATGAGTGTGAACTCAGGTGGAGTAGGACCGTTTTCGATAAACTGATTCACGCCTTCCATGTATGCGTTGACTTCCTTCGACATTTCATCGTTGACGTGATTTTTTTGAAAGTTCGCTGCGGAAGTTTTCGCGTATTCAGAGACTCCGAGCGTTCTAAAAATGCGATCGACTTTCACCATGTCTTCGCCAATGATTTCGGAAAGCGTTCCGCTTCCGGCTCTTCGAAGCAATTCCAATTGAAACAAACGCTCTTGCGCATGCAGATAGCCAAGTGCACGATAGGCGTCTTCAGAATTCTTCGCATCGATATGCGGAATTCCGTATTCATCGAAATACGCATCAACAGGTTCATGTAATCCAGCCAATTTCATTTCGCCTGAATAAAGGGGAAGGGTACTCTTCAACCAAAAATATGCTGCTCCAAGGCATAAGAGCAGAAGTGTTGCAAGCGCAATGGCGCTTCGGATTAGAAGTTTTTTCATACTCGATAAAGGTAATGATTTATGCGTTTTGAAGGAATAGGCTTTTGTAACGGCATGTTGATTTACAATCTAGCTTCACTTTTCAATTGAAAAACTATGTATGCAATTAGATACTTTATTACTTTTGTTATGACACCAGTTATTTCTTCTTTTTATGGAATTAAAATATCCATTTATACCAAAGAACATTTGCCTCCGCATTGTCATTGCGAATATGCTGAGTACAAACTAGTGATAAATTTGGATACTCTTCAAATAATAGAAGGAAGGGTTCCGCCAAGAATATTTAAAAGAATAATAAAATGGTTGTTGATTGAAGAGAATAGAACCTCGCTTTTGGAAAAATTTTACGAAAAAAATCCACACTTGAAATTATGAATATCACATTAGTCGAAAAATATAATCCGAGAATATTACCAAGTATTCTTCGAATAAACGAAGTTATTGAAAAGAAGTTAATGATTTCAGTATTGTTTTCTACTGGAGAAAACATGTGGTTAGACTTCAATGATATTTTCAATAATGTTTGGAATAGCACACCTAAAGATTTTGAATACCCGTTAAAGGACCCAAAAGAATTTAAAAAAGTTATTTTGGAAGACGGTACATTAGCGTGGCACAATATAAAAGTTCCTTGGACCAATCTAAAAGGTGATAAAGAATTTGACCCCTTCGCGGTAGGACCTGACACGCTTTATGAATTAAGTTATCCTGATGATAACCGAAACATTAATATTGGTGAAATGCTTCGTTTGTGGAGAACATCGGCAGAGTTAACTCAGGCTGAAGTGGCCAGACGTTCGGGTACTTCAAGAAGTTATATCACTAAGATTGAAGCAGGAAGGCAAGACATAGAATTGGGAACACTTTCTAGAATCGTGCAAGCAACTTTCGGTAAAAGTTTGAATATTACGTTGAAGTAGATTAAAACGAAAGCGTCATCCTCAGATTAATCCTTCTTCCAGTCAAATAAGTCGGAATCCCATATTGTCTGCCGTTTACATCTTCAATCCATTGGTGATTGATGATGTTGTTTACGCCCATGAGGTTGAAGATTTCTAGGGCAATGCTACCTGAATCAAAGAATTTGTTTTTGTGCTTCACGAATAGGTCGCGCGATAATCCAAGGTCTGCGCGCAAATAAGCACGTGTACGGAAGATATCGTTGTATCGCTGCTGATCCGGAATTCCGTAGGGCAATCCCGTAGAAAAGTAAAAATTCAACATAACCTTATACTCTTCGTGATTCGGCATTTTGTCGAGAAAGAGGAGGGAGACACTTACGCGTTGATCGGTTGGACGAGGAACATATCCAGGATACTGAGTAATGGAATCAACAGCGACATTGTTCAAAGTATATCCGTTGTATATCGTATCGCCGTCGCTATTTAAATAAATGTTGTATGAGTCGTTGTTAATGTCTTCCATGGTTTTCAGGTAAGACATGCGGAACCACGACTGCACTCCTTGAATGAACTCTCCGTTAATCATAACATCCGTTCCGTAAGCATAACCCTTTGCACTGTTCACCGCGAAGTAACGCTGACGAACATTCTCCAATTCGTATGGAATAATGTTGTCCATCTTTTTGAAGTACAATTCAGTTACCAACTTAAACGGACGTCCCCATGAATTGAAAACATAGTCAGCACCGAGAACATAGTGTATGCTTTTCTGCGCGCGAATATTCGGGTTTACCTGTCCATCGAATCCGCGCATCTCGCGGTAGAACGGCGGCTGGTAATAATACCCGGCAGCTCCGCGAATGATAATGTCTTTTCTTAACGAATCCAATTTCCCATTTTCATTCAAGCGTTGCTTAATCCAAGTTGGATTGTAGGCAATGTTCACTCTTGGACTAATAACCGTCTGATCATTGAAAGTCCAGTGATTGGCGCGAAGACCTGCTGTTGCTGTAAACGTTGCTCCGTTTTTCAAAGCATGTCTCCACGTGTCTTGAACGAAGGCATTCACGCGATTGCTGGTAATCTGATTGTTCGCTTTCACACGATCTTGAATGGGAATGATTTGATTTCCCTGCGCATTCGGATTGGTATAGCCAATGGAATCTCGTGGATGCTGAGTGGCATAACCCGAAGAGTCAATTAATGTCCACTCGCTAAGGACATCATTGATGTGTTCAATGTTTGCATCCATTCCCCATTCCAATAGATGGTGCTGCTTCACGTAATCTACAAATCCTTTGTGAGCCACCTGGTATACTTGCGCATTGAGGTTATTCCTGGCGTGCTCTAGGAATGCGCCTACACCGCGATTGGTTAGCACACTTCCGAATTTATCTGATCCAAGATCACGATCTAATTCATCTAAACGATATGCACCAAGCACATCGAACTTCTCACTTTCATCTGTATTGAACGCACTGAACGTTAATCGCAATTGTGAATGCTCATTCGGATTGTATCGGGTTGAAAACGCACCGAAATAGGTGTCGTACTTCGAAATTTCTTGCCCTTCAAAATAAACAGTCAAACGCAACGCTTCATTAATGCTTCCCACATCGGTTTGTCTCGTTTGCGGAATGAAGTTGTAGCGGTTGCTGGAATAGTTTCCCAAAAAACTGAATTCCCAAGGACCGTATTTCGTTTTCGGACGGAAGGTTAAATAGGTTTGAAAGTCATTGAAGCGTGGTTTGTAATCACCAGAGACATCTAATGAATTCAATACGTACGAATAATTTTTATATCGAAATCCAGAATTATGGGTGAAGGTCCCTTTCTTATTGCAACCCCCTAATTGCAGTTGTGTTCCCAATAGTCCGGCCTGAAAACTACCACCTAGACTATCTGGACGTGCATATTGAATGTCCAGCACAGATGACATCTTGTCGCCATACTTCGCTTGGAATCCACCAGCAGAGAAGTTGATGGAACTCACCATATCTGGATTCGGAAAACTCATTCCCTCTTGTTGCCCGCTTCGAACCAAGAAAGGACGATAAACCTGAATGTCGTTTACATAAATCAAATTCTCGTCGAAACTTCCGCCGCGAACGCTATAGCTCGAGCTCAATTCCGAAGGCATGTTCACCGCGGCTTGAATGAGGTATCCTTCAATACCCTGATTCATAACAGGAAGTTTGGTTGGAAGTTTCAATTCAAGTTCACGAAAACCACCTTCGCGCTTTCCTTTATCAAAGATTTCGAAAGTTGTGGTAGTTAGTGAGTTGTCTAGCAACACTTCAACTTCTTTTACATCACCATTAACAAGGTAGAATACATTTTGAACAGGATCATCGCCCAGTCCTTTAAACAAAATAGTTAGTGTAGTTTCTGATTTAAGTTGTAATGAAAAAAAACCGCGATTGTCGGAGGAAGTTCCAACGGAAGGAAATTCCTTACAAGTAATAATCACCCCAGGAACGGATTCTCCGCTGCTGTTTTTTATGATACCTTTTAACGTTGCAGATTGTCCAAAGGCGATAGAAGAGGCGAATGAAAGAAATAAAAAGAAAATAACTTTCCGCATACCTGTTACTGTTGCGAGTCTAATTCACCACTTTTCAACGAACGCATAAAGTTACCCCATGCGTCTTTGCTCAATAAATTTCCACCCGAATAAAATCCGTTGGTATATCTGTTTTGAATCTGTGAAGAAGCCGAACGATAAGATTGGGCGCTGAAGTCAACCATTCCGTCGTAATTCACAATGTCATTTCCTTCTCGGTGAAACGAAACGTATTCGTCACCTGGCAAATCGAGTGAAAGAATCTCGGCTCTTAATCGGTTTTTGGAAGGATAGGGTAAAATGTAGGCAGTTGGAAGCATGTAGCTTTCCATATTCATAACTTGAACCATAGACAATTGACTCTCCTTGGTATCGGTTGGAATAACGAAATAAGAATCTTTTAATCCAGTGCAAGAAAAGAAAAGCGTGTCGCCGACCATTACAGGCAAAGTGAAATAACCGTCGCGACCAGAATAAGTACCTCTTCGGTCTTTAGCGCGATATATGGCTACATATCCTGCTGGAAAAAGTGAATCGCTAATTAATACAACGCCGGAAACTTGAACTACCTTAGGAGGGAGCTGTGCTTTAGCGGAACCAAGGCCCAAGACAAGCACGGTAATTATTACCAGCAAAAGTTTTCCTTTCATTGCAACAAAGATAGTCAGTTGTATTTCGACAATCCGAACTCTTATTAAAGAAAATTATTGCCCAACGGCTTTCAAGTCTTTACTTTGCAATCTGAATTATGAGCACACCCATTGGAATACCGAAAGGAACACGTGATTTTGCGCCAGATGTTATGCGCAAACGAAATTATTTGTTTGGCGTAATACGCACCGCATTTGAGAAGTACGGCTTCCAACCGTTGGAAACACCTTCCATGGAAAACCTTTCCACCTTAACCGGAAAATACGGAGAGGAGGGCGATCAGCTTATTTTCAAAATCTTGAACAACGGCGATTTTCTGAAAGACGTCGATTCAGATAAGCTTTCTGATTCGCGAAAACTCTCGTTTGAAATTTGTGATCGCGCTTTGCGCTATGACCTGACTGTTCCATTCGCGCGCTTCGTGGCTATGAACAGAAATACTGTTGTTCTGCCTTTTCGAAGATATCAGATTCAGCCGGTATGGCGTGCAGATCGTCCGCAGCGTGGACGCTTCAGAGAGTTCTTTCAGTGCGATGCCGATGTAGTTGGCACAGATAGTTTATGGGTGGAAGTTGAACTGGTTCAACTCTTCGACGAAGTGCTTTCAAATTTGAACCTTCCTGGATTTTCAATTGTCATTAACAACCGTAAGATTTTAGCTGGAATAGCTGAAGCAACCGGTGTGGCCGATAAGTTTATGGGATTGACTGTTGTTCTGGACAAGTGGGATAAGATTGGAGAGGAAGCGGTTCAAAAGGAATTGAAAGAAATGGGAATTCCCGATGAGACCTTTCAAACCTTCAAATCGTTGAACGCACTTTCAGACTTCAACGATAAAATGAATTTCTTGAAATTGGTTTTAGGAAATTCTGAAACAGGATTAAAAGGTATTGAAGAGTTAACCTTTGTGTGGAATGAAGTTCAGAAGTGTGGAATGGACAAGGGTGAACTTGTATTCGATGTTTCGCTAGCGCGCGGATTGAATTATTATACCGGTGCCATTTTCGAAGTGAAGGCGAAAGGTATTCAAATGGGAAGTATATGCGGAGGTGGACGATACGATGATTTAACTGGAATATTCGGTTGGAAGGGTGTTTCAGGTGTTGGAATTTCCTTTGGAGCCGATCGCATTTTTGAGGTCCTTTCAGAGTTGAATTTGTTTCCAGAATCTGCAACCTATGGAACGAAAGTGCTCTTGGTTCAATTCGGTGGTGAAACCACATCGGCTGCGTTTCATTTGCTGAAGCAAATACGAAACGCGGGAATCTCTTGCGAGATGTATCCGGAAGAAGCGAAGTTGAAGAAGC
>JBEIFO010000010.1:0-16623 GCA_040382375.1 Crocinitomicaceae bacterium | reverse complement strand
TTAAATGCATTTGTTTCATGAAGAAAGTATCTGTAGTCATTCCGTGTTTTCATGTTGAAGAATTTATTCTTCCGCTCTTTCACAACATGCAAGAGGTAGAGAAACAATTGAACAGCATGAACCTTGCGTTGGAATTGGTCTGTGTTGACGATGGAAGTAAAGACGGGACTTGGGATGAATTGTTGAAGCACCGTCACTTGATTCAAGACACACAAATCGTTCGTCTAACGCGCAACTTTGGTGCTATTTGCGCTAGCAATGCCGGACTGAAATTGGTAACCGGAGATGCATGCACCATTTACGCAGCAGACCTTCAAGATCCATTGGAGCTTATTCCTGAAATGGCGCAGCTCTGGTTGAATGGTGAAAAATACATCACTGCGGTTCGCTCGAAAAAGAGAAAGGATCCTTTGCTCACACGTATTTACGCGAAGCTGTATTACATCTTAGTGAAGTTATTTGTGATGAAAGATTTTCCAGAAAGCGGATTCGATATCGCGTTCTGGGATGGAAGTATTTTGCAGTATTTGAAGAACACGTCGAAGAACATCAATCGCTCGCTGTTCTCGCATTGGCTTGGATTCAAACCGTATGTTATCGAGTACGAAAGAAGAGAGCGTTCAAGCGGAAAGAGCGGTTGGACATTTTCAAAAAAATGGAAGTTGTTCCTCGATTCGTTTTTAGGATTTTCTGTTGTTCCGATTCGTTTTATTTCATTCATAGGTATGTGTGTTTCGTTCTTCAGTTTTGGATACGGAATACTCATGTTAATTGGTGGAATAACAGGAAAGATTTCTGAGCCCGGTTTTGCAACAGTGACTTCATTAATCACGTTCCTTTTGGGATTGGTGATTGTAATGCTCGGCGTCATTGGTGAATACTTGTGGCGCATTTTCGATGAAGTAAACAAACGTCCCGAATCTGTTATTGAAGAAATATTAAGAAATGAGTAAGATTGTAATTTTCGGACTTTCGGCTTTGTACGCCACGCTATCTGTGGTTGGCGCATCGCTGATTAAATTAACCTTGAACAGTTGGGGTGCAGAACAACGCGGATTGGTTTCAGTGAAAGATTATTTTTCTTTCTTGTTTGAACCGAAAGTGTTTTTCGGAATGGGAATCATTTTCGTTTCAGCATTGGTCTTATTCAAGGCGTTGTCGCTTAGCGATTTTAGTTATGTAATTCCAGTAAGCGCTGCAGTGAATTTTATTCTCACAGCTTCAGTGGCAGCAGTTTTTTTCGGAGAGAAATTAGCGTGGAACAACATTGTTGGAATAGCGCTTATTATCGCCGGAGTATTTGTCATTAACCTGAAAAGAGCATGAGCAAGATTCTAGTCACCGGTGCTGCTGGCTTCATTGGCTCTCATCTCACAGATGCTTTACTTGCGGCAGGACATGAAGTTGTGGGTTTCGATAATTTGTCGAACGGAAAAATACGTAACCTTGAATCCGCATTGGAGAACAATGCTTTTCAATTCGCGGAAGGAGACATTTGTGAGGAAGCTCAAGTGAATGAAATCATGAAGGGAATTGATGTGGTGTATCACTTGGCTTGCCTCGGTGTTCGTCATTCCATTCACAGTCCTTTTGAAAACCACCGGGTAAATGCGGAAGGCTCACTTCGTGTTTTGGAAGCCGCTAGACAAGAGAACGTTTCGAAGTTCTTTTACATTTCAACATCAGAAATCTACGGAGATATTCAAACGTTTCCAATTGATGAGTTAGGAGTTCCTGCGCCGAAAACGGTATATGGAAGTAGCAAGTTAGCTGGAGAAAACTACGCCTATTCATACAACGTGTGTTATGGACTTCCAACTGTAATCACTCGGATATTCAATAACTATGGACCTCGTGCGCACTACGAAGGCGACGCTGGTGAGATTATTCCGCGTAGCATTGTTCGCATGTTGAACGGTGAAGCTCCTGTAGTTTTTGGCAAGGGCGATGTAACGCGTGATTTCTTTTTTGTGAAGGACACCGCGCGCGCACTTGTTGGATTAATGCAGAATGATAAGGTTGTTGGAGAAATCATAAACATTGGTACCGGAGTTGAAATTTCCATGAAAGAACTCATGGAAGTGTTGATTGAGGAAATGGAATTGAAAGACCGAATGGGCATTCGGTTTGAAGAAGACCGTCCGGCCGACGTTCCACGCTTGTGGGTTAATCCGAAGAAGTTTAAGGAGCTAACAGGATTTGATAATGAAATGGATTTCCGTGAAGGATTGAGAGAAACGATAGCATATTACAAGGCATTAAATCAGACCAACGATTTAATGAATGAAATAGAACTTCAAAATTGGAAGAAATGAAAATCCCAGTAGCAAAACCATACTTAGGAGTTGAAGAAGCGCAGTTGGCCTACGACACCATTTTAACGAATTGGGTGACCCAAGGTCCGCGCGTGGCAGAGTTTGAAGAGAAGTTTGCGCAATACGTGGGAAGTGAATACACCGTTGCCGTCAGTAATTGCACAACAGCTTTGCATTTGTCGTTAATCGTTGCAGGCATTGGTCCAGGCGACGAAGTCATTTGTCCGAGCATGAGTTATATCGCTACCGCAAACGCAATTGTATATGTTGGAGCAACTCCTGTTTTTGTTGAAGTGAAATCAGAAACCTACAACATAGATACGGCAGATGTTGAACGAAAGATTACTTCAAAGACGAAGGCCATTATTGGTGTTCATCAGATTGGACTTCCTTTCGAGATAGATGCAATAAGAACGTTGTGCGCGAAGCACAGCCTAATCTTAATTGAGGACGCTGCTTGTGCCGCGGGCTCTTCATACAAAGGAAAAAAGATTGGTTCGCATTCAGACTTGGTTTGCTTTTCATTCCATCCGAGAAAAGTAATTACAACCGGAGACGGCGGCATGATTGCCACTTCAAACCCAGAATATGCAGAGCGTTTGAAACGCCTGCGTCAACACGGGATGAGTGTTAACGATCGTGTGCGGCACTTGAGCGATAAGGTTATTGTGGAAGATCATTTGGAAGTCGGATACAACTACCGAATGACCGATATTCAGGCAGCGGTAGGCATTCGTCAATTGGAAAAATTAGATTCCATTGTAGAACGAAGAAGAGAAATTGCACAATTCTATTTGAATGAATTGAAGGACATCGAATGCATTCGCTTGCCGTTCGAAAGTGAAAGTGATTTCACCAATTGGCAATCGTTTTCAGTTTACATAAAATCGTCTTGTCCAATTTCTAGAAACGACATCATGCAGAAAATGCTCGACTTGGGTATTTCAACACGAAGAGGAATTATGACTTCACATCGCGAGACGGCATACAAAAGCAGAGGAGTGAATATTTCACTTCCGGTCTCTGAAGATGCCGCCGATCGTAGCATTGTGCTTCCACTATATGTACCGATGTCGCAAGAAGAAATGGATTATGTTATCAATCATTTCAAAGCATGTTTGAATCAAGATTAAGCATTCCACTTTCGAACCGAGAAGAAAGAAATTTCATTTTCGCTTTGGTTGTTTTTAAGTGCTTACTCTTTGCTTACCTCTTTTTTCAATATTCAAATTATTGGCAGTCGGGACCCGTTGAAGGTCTTGCTGTTCATGCCGGAGATACATCGGGATATTTTAATCCAGCAGAGTCTTTGGCTCAAGGCGCAGGTTATTCAAGCGTGTGTCGCATGCCTGCGTTTGCACCCATCTATTCTGGAGTAAGCGCGGTCTTCAATCTATTTGTCGCATATCAGTTTGTCATCCTTCTTCAATTCGTTTTCGGAATACTCAGTGTTGTTTGGGTCGCGCGATTGGCCGGACATCTCGCTCAGAACAAGAAAGCTTATTACATAGCTGGAAGTATCTACGCTGCGTCTTTGCTTATCTCTGTTTGGGACCCAATGCTTCTTTCAGATAGTCTTGGAAATTCATTTTTAATTCTCGCGTTTTATTTAGCTATTCGTTTCAAAAATGAATTGAATTGGAAACTCGTTTTTTTGGCTTCGTTGTTTTTGACGTGGTCAATTTTCTTCCGACAAATTCACGTGCTCTTCATTCCTGTTCTCTATTTTATTTTGTTGAAGCGAACACACTTCTTCAAATCTTCAATCCTCTTCGGAATGCCGCTGATATTGGCTTTCGGAAGTTGGACCGCATACAATTACTCGAAGACGAATCGATTCATTCCAATGGTAGATTCCTTTTCTTCATGCTACGGATACATGCCGGAAGAGCTGGTAGCCATTCGCGATTTGGTCATTGCTTGGGGAGAAGATTGTCAGCCTTGGGTTCCGAATTCAGCTTCGAATTATTTAATCGCAAAGGACGGATGCACAACTTCGCCTTTGAATGAGCGTCATTACACAACCGCCTACGGTGCTGAAGAAATGAAGCGTTTGAAGGAAGACTACCATCGTTTTTACTACGAATTGGAAGGAACTTCGAAAGACAGTTTGGGGAATGAAATAGTCTCTCGCGCTAGGAAGTACAAGTCGGCTTACATGCACGAACACCCTTCAGATTACTATCTATTGAATCGTTTTCGATTGATGAAGCAGTTTCTTTTTCCTGCGCGAATCGATAACATTCCAGGTCCGGCGTTCGCACAAATGAACCTCATTCAAAAAGGGGTGAAGGTTGGGTCATACGCCTTGTTGCTCTTGGTGAATGTGCTCGCGCTAATCCTGTTCATCCCGGTTATTCTGAAAGATTGGAAAGGTCGCTGGTGGCTCGTTTCCTCATGGGTTTTGTTTGTTGTCTTGGGGGGCGTTCTCGGATTCATTGAGCAGCGCTATCTGGTTCCATGTTATTTCTTCTTTACGATTATAGTCTCTGTAGGAATTTCCAGTTGGAAATTGAAACGTAGCGCGTAAATTTGAAGAATATGCAAATCGTACTTTTTGAAGACCACTTGGTCAATTCATTTTTACCGCTATCGCACACCCGCGCTATTGCAGATCTTTTTGCTGGAATGTATTCTGTTCAAGATCGTTGGAAAATGTTTTTCGAGCATGATTCACTATTCATTCAAACCAGAAGTTCGTTGCAAGATTTATACAGTGCAATTCCTGTTGGAGAGACGTTGTACATCAATTCGCGCGTTCTACCGAACAATGAAGCAGTATCTGCCATCAAAAGTTTGCAGCCCAATGAAGCGTTTTTCATTCATGAAGTATGTGTTGCCGCAAGAGGTTTGCACATGAATTGGGATTCCTTCGAGCACCGAGCATGGACAGCAGAGACCATGTGGTTAAATGGAATTACCGATTTGTTTTCAGTAAACGATTATTTGCTTCGCGAAGATTTCGCTTTAGCGAATAAAAAAGATGGTGCAACACCAAGTCAATATTGCCGAGTTATTGGTGAAGAGAAGAACTTATTCATTCATTCAACAGCAAAGGTTTTCGATGCGGTTTTGAATGTGGAAAGCGGACCTATCTTCATTGACGAAGGAGCGGAGGTGATGGAAGGAAGTATGTTGCGCGGACCTCTGTACATTGGAAAACACACGGTGTTGAAGATGGGAACGAAATGTTACGGACCTTCTTCTTTTGGTGAAGAATGTCGCATAGGAGGAGAGACATCAAATGTTGTTTTTCATTCGTTTAGCAACAAAGGTCACGACGGGTTTTTAGGAAATGCAGTTGTTGGTTCTTGGGTGAATTTCGGAGCCGATTCGAATTGCAGTAATCTAAAAAACAACTACAGTACGATTTCCATTTCAAACGATTTAGATCGAAATGAAATAAACACTGGTCTTACTTTTTGCGGAGCGCTTGTTGGCGATCACGCGAAATTCGGAATCAACACCATGCTCAATACCGGCACCTACATAGGTGTCGCAGCGAATGTGTTTGCTGGAGATTTTCCGCCGAAATGTGTCCCATCATTTACCTGGGGAACTGGTGTGGTAGAGCACAACTTAGACAAGGCCATTCAAACAGCGGAGCGCATGATGCAACGCCGTGGCAAGGAAATGTCAGTAGCTGAAAAGGCTGTATTGGCGTATGTATTTAAAATAACTGCTGCTTCTCGGTCATAACGGCAGAGAGAGATAAGTGGCATTGACATTGAAAACGGAGGAGTATGAATAAAGAAGTAGAGCACTATTTTTTTTCTGACGAAGAAAACAATCAAGAATATATTCCCCTCATTTCAGCAGAGGACGAGGACAATATGGCCAATGAGGAAACACCTGAAGTGTTGCCCATTTTGCCGCTGAGAAACACTGTTCTTTTTCCGGGTGTTGTAATCCCTATTACAGTAGGAAGAGACCGCAGTATTCGCCTCATTCAAGACGCAAACACAGGAACGAAAACTATTGGCGTAGTTGCTCAGCGCAACGCCGATATGGAAGATCCGTCGTTCGAAGACCTTCACCACATTGGAACGCAAGCCACCATACTTCGTATGTTGCGCATGCCCGATGGAAGCACAACGGTTATCCTTCAAGGAAAGAAACGCTTCTCAATTCAGGGGTTGGTAAACACAGATCCATACTTTGTTGCTCAAGTTTCAGCCTTTGAAGAAATCAATAACAAGGCAGATAGTAAAAAGCAACAGGCCTTATTCGAATCGCTTCGCGATCATGCGTTGAACATCATTAACCTTTCTCCGGATATCCCAAGCGAAGCAGCTTTGGCCATAAAGAACATCAGTGGATTGTCTTTCCTTACCAACTTCATTTCTTCGAATATGAAGGCAGATGTAGAGAAGAAGCAAGAACTTTTGGAAATAGCTGATTTAGATGAGCGCGCTAGAAAGGTTTTCGAGCAATTGCACAACGATTTGCAAATGCTAGAAATGAAGAAAGAGATTCAGAAGAAAGTTCACATTGATATTTCGAAACAACAACGCGAATATTTCTTAACGCAGCAGATCAAGCAAATTCAAGATGAACTAGGCGCCAATCCGCAAAAGGAAGAGATTGACGCGAAGCGTGAAAAAGGTAAGCTGAAACTGTGGCCTGAAAATGTTCAGCTAGCCTTTGAGAAGGAATTAGCTAAGCTGGAGCGCATGAATCCGCAAGCTGCTGAATACAGTGTGCAATCTAACTATGTTGAATTGTTACTTGATTTGCCTTGGAGCGAAACCAGTCAAGATAATTTCGATTTGCATCACGCGAAAGAAATACTCGATCGCGATCACTTCGGATTGGAAAAAGTGAAGGAAAGAATTTTGGAGCATTTAGCTGTATTGAAAATTAAGGGCGATATGAAATCGCCAATCATTTGCTTGTACGGACCTCCAGGCGTTGGTAAAACCTCATTAGGAAAAAGCATCGCGGAAGCAATCGGAAGAAAATACGTCCGCATGTCTTTGGGCGGATTGCACGATGAGGCGGAGATTCGCGGACATCGCAAGACATACATTGGTGCAATGCCTGGACGTATTATTCAGAATTTGAAAAAAGTTGGGACATCGAATCCCCTTTTTGTTTTAGATGAAATAGACAAGATGGGGCAGGGCGTTCACGGAGATCCGAGTTCTGCTATGTTGGAAGTTTTGGATCCGGAACAGAACCACGCGTTCTACGACAATTTCGTAGAGTTGGAATACGACCTCTCTAAAGTCATGTTCGTCGCGACTTGCAACTCTTTATCTACGCTGCAACCCGCGCTTCGCGATCGATTGGAGATCATTGAAGTAAACGGGTATACCCTTGAAGAGAAATTAGAAATTGCGAAGCGCCATTTGGTGCCGAAGCAATTAACCGAAAATGGATTAACAGAAAAGAACATTTCTTTCAATGATGAAGTCCTTTCATTCTTGATTGAATCATATACGAATGAGAGCGGCGTTCGTTCACTCGAAAAACGCATTGGTAAAATGGTTCGTCATCGTGCGAAGCAAATGGCTTTCAAAGAAAAATATAAAGCAGCGCTAACGAAAGAAGATGTTTCAAAGGCCTTAGGCGTGAGCTATGAGAAAGATAGATATGTCGACAACGACGTAGCCGGAGTAGTTACAGGATTGGCCTGGACACCAACAGGTGGCGATATTTTATTTATTGAATCGAGTTTAACGCAAGGAAAAGGAAAGCTCACATTAACGGGAAATTTGGGTGATGTCATGAAGGAAAGCGCAACACTTGCGTTGGAATACTTGAAGGCACATTCGAGTCTGCTCGAAATGGAAGCGAAAGTGTTCGATGAAACGAATGTGCATATTCACGTCCCTCAAGGCGCCGTTCCAAAAGACGGCCCAAGCGCAGGTATTACCATGTTAACGGCGCTTGCATCTGCCTTCACCAAACGAAAAGTGAAGAAGTTTCTCGCCATGTCAGGAGAGATCACACTCCGAGGTAAAGTCCTTCCCGTAGGTGGAGTCCGCGAGAAAATTCTCGCCGCGAAGCGTGCAGGAATCAAAGAGATTATTCTCTGCGATAAAAATCGCAGAGACATCGACGAAATCGATGAGCGCTACCTGAAAGGTTTGAAGTTTCACTTCGTGACAGACATGTACGAAGTCATAGACAAAGCTCTTCTGAAAGAAAAAGCAAAGTAAGCTGTGAAATATATTCAGAACTATTTCGTTACTTGCATGCCTAAATCATGAAAAAGCAACTCCTCACTTTTGTCCTTTGCGCAGCTTCACTTTGCAGCTTCGCGCAAGCGGGCACCACTGTTTTTTCAGGAATTAACGTTTTTGGTTCTGCCCGCGTTGCGGCAATTGGCGGCAATGCCATAGCGCTCTGTGCAAGTGATATCAATACTGCCGCCATTAATCCCGCACTCATCGATTCACTCATGGATCGAAAACTAGCCATGAGCTACGTACGCTATTTCGGTCAATCGAATTTCGGATACACTTCTTTCGGATTTCATCCAACAAAGAGCAAATTCGCTTTCGCGGGAACACTGCAATACTTCGGTTACGGGACTAGCGAAAGATTAGACGGACTCGGAAATAACCTTGGTTCTTTCACTTCGAACGAATACGCTTTAACACTCGGAGCTTCCTATAAAGTCGATTCCTTGTGGCGTGTTGGCCTGAACTTAAAAAATCTGTATTCCGTTTTCGATACCTATTACTCATACGGAATCGCCATAGATGCAGCGGCGACTTATTTTCAACCTCGAAAGAATTTTTCTGCAAGTTTCGTTTTAAAGAATGTAGGTATGCAACTCGTGACCTACCGCGAAAGCTCGCGAGAAAAACTTCCATTGGAACTTCAAATAGGAATTAGCAAGCGTCCGAAGAACGCTCCATTCCTGTTCCACATTGCCTACGAAAATGTTCAGAAGTGGAATGTGAAATACACCGATCCGAATGCTACAATCATCGTTGATCCATTAACTGGATTACCCGTTGAAGACCGCACATGGGAATTCGGAGATCTACTTATGCGTCACCTAGTCATAGGCACTGAAATTATTCTCGGGAGCAATGTGCGCGTTGGACTTGGATACAATTATCGTCAAAGAAAAGAATTGTCTATTCCGAATAGACCAGCAACCGCAGGGCTCTCGTTCGGAACAACAGTCAACTTCAAAAAATTCCAATTGAGCTACGCTCGAAGTATTTATCACGTAGCGGGCGGTTCTAATCACATTACTTTTACAACTTCAATATAAAATCATGAAATTTAAAGCAGGAGTATTATCCGGTGACGAAGTTACCGAGGTGCTGAACGATGCAAAGGCACATGGCTATGCATTGCCAGCAGTAAACGTTATTTCAACCAACAGTGTAAATGCAGTTCTAGAAACCGCACGCGATTTGAATTCGCCGGTGGTGGTTCAATTCAGCAACGGTGGCGGAGCTTTCTATGCAGGCAAGGGACTTGATAACAAAAATCAGGAAGCTGCTATTCTTGGCTCTGTGAGCGGTGCGCACCATGTGCATTTAATGGCGAAAGCCTATGGCGTTCCTGTGATTATGCACACAGACCATTGCGCGAAGAATTTACTTCCTTGGATGGACGGAATGCTTGAGCACGGAATGGCGCATTTCGAAAGAACGGGTCGCTCATTGTTTAGCTCACACATGCTCGATTTTTCTGAAGAACCTCTTCATGAAAATATTGAATTGAGCGTTGAATATTTCAAGAAGATGACTCAAATGGGTGTAACCCTTGAAATTGAATTGGGAGTTACAGGTGGAGAAGAAGATGGTGTTGACAACAGCGATGTAGATAGCAGCAAGCTATACACTCAGCCTGAAGAAGTAGCATATGCTTACGAACACATGAACACGGTTTCAAATCGCTTTACTGTAGCTGCAGCATTTGGAAACGTTCACGGAGTATACAAGCCAGGAAACGTGAAGCTTTCTCCAATTATATTGAACAACTCACAAGAGTTCATTCAGAATAAATTCAACACAGGAGCGAAACCCGTAAACTTCGTTTTCCACGGTGGAAGCGGTTCTTCTCGTGAAGAGATTCGCGAAGCCATTTCATACGGTGCCGTTAAAATGAACATCGATACAGACATGCAATACGCATACATGGTAGGTATTCGCAACTACATGTCAAGCAAAGCAGCGTACCTACAAAATCAAATTGGAAATCCAGACGGAGACGACAAGCCAAACAAAAAATTCTATGACCCACGCGTTTGGTTACGCGAAGGGGAAAAGGAATTTGTTGCTCGCTTAAAGCAAGCATTCGAAGATTTAAATGCAGTGGGTCGTAACGCGTAATTAACGCGTTACTGCTATTGCTTTCACTATTACGGCGTTTTCATTGCTCAATCGCAATTGATAAACGCCGTTTTCGTATCCGCTTAAGTCTAGGATGTGTAACGTCTGATTGTTGAGTTTCTGCGTTGTAATTAATTTGCCGGTGTTATCGAACAACGATAAATAAGTATTGTCATTCATGAAATCCCATTGAATGTTCACCAGATCTCGTGTTGGATTTGGGAATATGCGTAAGTTCGATGCGAATAGTTCATGAACAGAAACATCTACGTTAACACCATAGAATTGGGTGCTTTCACAACCGTAAGCGTTCGCCCAAGTCATTTGTATTTCGCCCACACCTGTTATGAACTGATCCCAAACAACTTCAATCACATTCGTTCCTTGTCCTGAAATAATGGTGCCTCCTGTAACAACCCAATTGTAGGTGTAATCAGGAAGAGAAGCTACTGCGTAGGAATAAGTGTTGTTGTAAACCGCATTTGGTTCTCCTGAAATTGATGGGATTTGTGGTTCTGGGTATTGTTGAACAGTAACTTGAGAAAAAGAAGAGCAGCCATGCACATCGGTGTGTGTCACACCATACGTGCCCGCATCAGCAATATAAATAGTATCGGCAACGTCTGTGGTCGTCCATAAGTTTCCACCCACATAATTCGACCAAAGAGGCGAAGGAACGTTTTTACAAATGAACAATTCACCACCAATTACAGGCGCAGCTGGGGCATCGTATGAGTTCACATATACCGTATCACCTGTTGCGCAAAGATCTTGAAAAGTATACACGTAGGCATAGCTTCCTGAAAGAATAGGGATAACCGTCCCTTCAGCTGTTACACCAAAGCCACTCCAAAATCCTCCAACAGGTGAGGCATTTGCAGCCAAATCAATCATGTCGCTGGGCATACATACATCTACATCAGGACCTGCTGTCATTTGAAGAGGAACAGCTATGGTGAAATAAGTTGAATCTATATTGGTACATCCGTTCCCATCGGTATATGAATATTGAAAACCGAACGTTCCTTCGGTCGTTGGTGCGAATGTGTTATTGGAAACATTCACTCCCGTCCATGTTCCTAAATCGGGTGTTGCATTTAGCGCAAACGGTCCGCTAGAAATACAAACCGAAGTATCTGCTGCAGCTGTTACAATTGGAAGTTCAAAGACTGTAATTCCAAGCGAGTCAGTATCTGTGCAACCAAATTCATTGGTCACAAGCAATTGAATCATCTCAGTTTGAATCACAGTAATCGTAGTGTCGCTAGACCCTGTAGACCAAGATGGAATTCCGATTGTAGAAGTCAACTGAACTTCATTTCCTAAACAAAATGAAGTTGGGCTATTCGCAACAATTGTAGCAACGGGATTCGGATTTACAACAACAGTCACAGGCGCAGAAGTGGCGGAACAGTTGAATATATTCGTCAGAGTTACCGTGTAGTCTCCAGAAGAGTTAACAAGCAAAGTGCTGTCGGCTGAATTGTCACTCCACAGATAGACAGCATCTATGCTGCTGGCCAAAAGAACGCTATCGCCTTCACAAAATGTTGTAGCAGACAATGGAGTAATGAATGGGGTAGGCAGGGGATTCACTGTAATAGAAGCTCCCGCTGAATTCGCAACGCAATTGCCGGTGTTCGTCACTGCAACAGTATAAATGCCGGTAGTGTCAACGTTAATGAATGAAGTGGTATCTCCCGTATTCCACAGGTAAGCTGTGCCCAAATTGGCGGTTAATGTTGCAGACGTATCAGCGCAAAAAGTTAATGCATCTAATGAAGATATGGTTGCCGTTGGATTCGAAACAGCAATTGAAATTGTTGCAGTGGAATTAGATGTTCCTGCTGTAGCCGAGCAAGTATAGGTCGTCGAAGCAGCCGTTGGTGAAACAACTAGGGTGTTTCCAATGGTTCCGTCGTTCCATACATAACCAACCATAAACAGATTGTATACAGCTGCAGGTAAAGTAGTTCCCGCGAATGTTCCAACCTGCGGAATCGCAGCAGAGGGGAACGTAACCCCTGATCCAGTTCCTGGTGCAGCAATAGTAATTGCCGGACTAGAAGTAATCGTGCTGAAGTTGGCTTGAGTTCCCATATCGAAGGGCATGTGAACAATCACGTTCTGCATATTCGCGGAAATTAATTTGCGATTGTATATCGCGCTAACATCCGCAGCAGTCAAAGCAATTTTCCACACACGAAATTCATCGAGCTGACCTAAGTATGCGTCATTGGGGTCAACGTCAATACCTCCAAGTGCAGGATAGTTATTTCCAAGATTAGGACGGAAGGCCACGGTAAGAGGAACGCCGAAATTATTATTCGCATAGTTCGATCCATTCATTCGGGTGCCTATCGAAATTCCATCAATGAACAGTTCGAAATTATTAGCAGTGTAAACAACGGCGCAGTGGTGCCATCCAGATAAATTAGCGGCATAAGTTAATCGAGATGCTGAGAACTGATGGCTTTGTTCCATCACGGAAATACCATTAACGCCAACAGAAATTCCGGAAGAACGTCTTTGAATTCCACTAAAAATGCTTTGAGGGTATACTGCATAATTTTGGCCAGCTTGACCGTCGTAGATTTCAATACCATCGACATGCTCAGGCAGTAACACAATAGAATCCGGAGTGTTGAACCAAAACTCATAGCTAAAAGTGCCAATGGTTTGTGCTGGCACATTTCCAAGTATAATAGCTTGATTTGCGGCACGAGGAAAATTAACAACGCGATTCGGTAAATCTGCCGCAGCGGTTAAGGTTGCGCTTTCTCCCGGACATAAAATCATGTCGTTAGAGGCAATACTTAACGTTTGCGCGTTCGAATTAACTGCAATGACGCAAATGATTAAAAAGAATAAATACTTTTTCATAGTTAGAAATGATATTCAAATATAGGAAAGGATATATCCCAATTGGTGATAACAAGGGTATTAAGTCTTTGTGAAAAAAATGAGATTATTGGATTTTTCAATTTTTCCCATATCGAGGATGAAACAACTGAATCTCTTCTTTCAATCGAGAGCGGTCAATGTGTGTATAGATTTCCGTAGTCGTAATGCTTGCATGTCCCAGCATTTCTTGAACAGCTCTGAGGTCAGCGCCTGCTTCTACCAAATGCGTGGCAAATGAATGGCGGAAGGTATGCGGACTCACTTGCTTCTGAATGCCAAGAGCAATACAGTTTTCTCTGATAATGGTGAAGATATACATGCGGCTTAATTTCTTTCCTCTTCGATTGAGGAATACAAAATCTTCGTGACCCGGCGACAACTTCATGTGATTGCGCATGTGCTCGAAATAATGCTGAATCCACTTCGTGGCCTCTTCACCAATGGGTACAAAACGTTCCTTGTTTCCTTTTCCGATTATGCGCAAAAGCTGGTCGCTCGTTCGCATTTGTGAGATTTTTAATTCTGTTAGTTCACTAACACGAAGCCCGCAGCTGTAAAGTGTTTCAAGAATGGCTCTGTTTCTAGTGCCTTCTGGTTTACTCAAATCGCAATGCTCAATAATGGAAACCACCTCGGCAATACTTAAGACATCTGGAAGTTTTCTGGAAGTTCTCGGCATTTCTATAAACTCCATCGGATCTACAGAAATAAGTTTCTCAAGTATTAAATAGGAGAAGAAGCCCTTCAATCCGGAAATTATTCTAGACTGACTGGTTGCTTCAAGTCCTAATTCATGTAGAAATTTAAGGAAGGAAGTTATGGTTTCATGAGTAATGGAGGAAACGGGAACGCTCTCTGTAAACTGCTCCAGTTTACTCACGTCTTTGAAATAGGCCGAACGGGTGGCTTCCGACAAAGATTTCTCTAAGCGCAAGTAGATATCAAATCCCTTTTTTAATCCAGCCCAACTCATGTTACGAAGATAGACAAAACGAAAAACCCTCGCGAACGAGGGTTTTTCAGACTAATTACCTAAACAAATTCTAATTAACCAAAACTACTGGTAACCGTTGTTACTCGGCAGTATACTTAAATATTGTAATGTGCGTAGCACGTAAATTCACAATCTCTAAGCGTTCTTAGACAGGACAAACATATAACGGCAATAGAGGTCTTTCATTCTTCGTTTTTCAACTTATAAACAGAGGAATGTGAAACGGGACTTGTATTTTTAGAAAATTCATGTATATTTGCACTCGTTTTAACAAAGAATACAGATTATGAAAGAAGGAATACACCCAGACACATACCGTTTGGTAGTTTTTAAAGATATGTCTAACGAGTATGCGTTCTTAGGAAAGAGCACATGTAACTCTAAAGAAACCATCACATGGGAAGATGGAAACGAATACCCTGTAATTAAATTAGAGATTACTCAAGCTTCTCACCCTTTTTACACGGGTAAGATGCAATTAGTAGATACAGCAGGTCGTATTGACAAGTTCAAGACGCGCTATGCAAAATTCGAGAAAAAATAATAATCATCACCGCTTACAAAGAAAAGCCACTCAAGCGAGTGGCTTTTTTTTTACTCAGTCTTCTAAAAACCATGTACTTTTGTACTTCGTATGAAAAACGTCGAAACCGCCTATCAATTGCTTCATTCAGCATTGAAGAATGTCTTTCTAAATAACTTCCAAATGGAAGTTTCTGACAGTGAAATCCAAATTCAAAAAACACGAAAAGAATTCGAAGGAGATGTTACCGTTGTGACCTTTCCGTGGGTGAAGAAATTGGGAAAGTCGCCAGAGGCAGTTGGACAAGCAATAGGCGAGGGCCTTCAAAAAGAAATTTCTGCAATTGAACGTTTCAATGTGGTAAAAGGATTTTTAAATCTTCATTTCAATGATTCATTTTGGGGAAATCAATTTCAAAATGTTACACAACTTGATAACTTCGGATTAGCCGTAGCTAATTCAAAGCCAAGAGTCATGGTGGAATATGCTTCACCAAACACCAACAAACCCCTGCACCTAGGCCACCTTCGAAATATTTTCTTAGGATATTCTGTTTCTGAAATTTTCAAGGCGAACGGTCATTCGGTTACGAAAGTCCAGGTGATCAACGATCGTGGAATTCACATCTGCAAAAGCATGATTGCTTGGTTGGAATCAGGATTGAACGAAACCCCTGATTCTTCAGGTTTGAAGGGAGATAAATTGGTTGGAAAGTATTATGTTCAATACGATAAGAAATTCAAAGCGCAAGTCGCCGAATTAATAGCATCTGGTTTAACGAAAGAAGAGGCCGAGGTGCAAGCGCCTATTGCTGTTGGCGCGCGTGAGATGTTGTTGAAGTGGGAAAATAAAGACGAGGAGACAATCGCCTTGTGGTCTAAGATGAACGGATGGGTATATGCCGGATTCGACGTGACTTACAAGACGATGGGTGTTGATTTCGATAAGTTGTACTATGAAAGTGATACCTATATCTTAGGAAGAGACGAGGTCATGAAAGGATTGGAGAACGGGGTGTTTTTCAAGAAAGAAGACGGGAGTATTTGGATTGATTTAACGGGTGAAGGATTAGATGAAAAAGTAGTTTTAAGAAAGGACGGTACAGCAATGTACATTACACAAGACATTGGAACAGCCATGTTGCGTTTCCGCGATTATCCAGATGCGTCTTCATTGGTTTATACCGTTGGAAACGAACAAGACTATCACTTCAAAGTCCTATTCAAAATATTGAAAAAATTAGGGTTGGAACAAGCGGAGAAGTGCTTCCATTTGAGCTACGGCATGGTTGAACTTCCCGAAGGAAAAATGAAAAGCCGCGAAGGAACTGTTGTAGATGCAGATGATATCATGGCTGAGATGAAGCAAGTGGCGAAAGAAGTGGCCGAGGAACAGGGTAAGCTAGAGGGAATGTCAGATGACGAGAAGAATCATCTTCACCATATCATTGGAATGAGTGCGTTGAAGTACTTTTTGCTTCGTGTAGATCCGAAGAAAAACATGTTATTCGATCCGAAGGAAAGTATCGACTTCAATGGAAATACAGGACCATTTATTCAATACGGATACGTGCGCACGCAAGCA
>JBEIFO010000009.1:0-16628 GCA_040382375.1 Crocinitomicaceae bacterium | reverse complement strand
GGATTTTATTGGTTTAGTTGGAATAGTGAATTTGGAAGGAAGTTATTTCAATGTCATGGGATTGCCTACGCACAAGGTCTATGCAGCGTTGAAGGAGCACTTCGGGAAGGATTAGAAAAAAAATTTGAAATATAGGAATGTCGGTTTACATTTGCAATCCTCGTAAAAGAGGATCAGCCGTTAGGAAAGGTGGGTGAGTGGCTGAAACCAACAGATTGCTAAACTGTCGTACGGGAAACTGTACCGGGGGTTCGAATCCCCCCCTTTCCGCGAAAATTATGCCGACGAAATGTCGGCATTTTTTATTACACTCATTCCCATTGTCCTACTCATTCTCATTCTGTTTTTAAGAAAGAGAAACAGTAGGAGAAACATACTAGAAACAGAAACAGTAGGAGAATGAGAATGGGATAAAAACAATCACATTTAGATTAATTCTCAAGTGTTCTATTTGCACGAAACCTCATTATCTTCGATTACAGATAAAAAGCAATGAAAAACACACTTAGCATATTGTTCTTTTTTACTCTTTCTGTTCTCTCTCACGGACAAATTTCCGATTTCGAGAAATTCAAACAGCAGAGAGAAAAAGAAATGAATCAGTTTGAACAGAAAGTCAATCGCGAGATGGACTCGCTGAGAACGGCGCATGACAAGGCCTTTGCGAAAATGTTAGAAGGGAATTGGAAGCGAGAAGATTTATTCCCTTCGAAACCCGCAAGTGAAAAACCGAAGCCAACGGCACCGCCGGTGTTTAAACCTGATGCGGAGCAGGATGAAGAGCAAGATGTGATACAAGATGCGGAGCAAGATGTGATACAAGATGCGGAGCAAGATGTGTTACAAGATGCGGAGCAAGATGTGATACAAGATGCGGAGCAAGATGTGATACAAGATGCGGAGCAAGATGTGTTACAAGATGACAAGCAAGATGACAAGCAAGATGTGTTACAAGATGACAAGCAAGATGACAAGCAAGATGCTACGCAAGAGGATAAGACAGAGGAGTTGGCATTTAACAAAGCGTTTCAATTTCAGAATGAAAGTTTGTTTGGGAATGAGTGGAAGATGATATTGATTGCGAGTAAGTGGCCGACGTTGAAAGGCAATCCAGATCCGAGTTCAATTACGGCGTATTGGAAGAGTTGCTCCGAGAAAGAGTATGATTTGATGTTGGCGTATTTCAATTATCAGAAAAGTGAATTTGGACTTTCAGATTGGGGAGTTTACCAGATGGTTCAAGCGGTAGCGAAAAATAATTTCTCGAGTAAAAACAATCAGAATTTATTCTTGTGGTTTACGTTGGTTCAAATGGGATATGACGCGCGGATTATGTATGGTGAAAATCAGATTGTACTAACCCTTCCCTTTAACGACATGCTTTATAGCAAATCGTATTTTGAATTTAACGGGCACAACTATTTCATTTTAGAAGCGAAATCCCCGAGTTCATTGTACACCTATACTTCACAACATGAAAGCGCGAAGAGTCTATTTACGTTAGCAAACACGCCTTCAGCAAAGTTTCCGGAAAAGTGGGCCGATCGCGGATTCGATTTTAAATTCAATCGAAACACTGAGCATGTGACTCTTCCTTATTTAACGTATCGCACCACTTTCGACGCGACGATTCCTCAGACTGAATTGGATTATTATTTCGGTCAGCCTTTACCCGCTTCCTTCAAAGAGAGACTGCACAAAGCGCTTGATGCAAAACTTCAGGCCTGCGGAAGTGAGCGCGAACAGGTTCGTTATTTATATGCATTGGTTTGTCAGAGCATTCCCTACAAAACCGACCAAGATCAATTTCAATATGAAAAATTCTGTATCCCTGAAGAAGTCTTGGCTTATCCGTTTGCAGACTGCGAAGACCGCACGTTTTTGCTGAATGCGCTGCTCACGGAATTGGTAGGCGTTGAAACAATCGGATTGAATTATCCCGGTCACGTTGCCATGGCTGTGAGATTGAAAGATCAGAAAAACACAGACGCTATTATTCAATACAATGGAAACGATTACATCTACTGCGACCCAACTTACATTGGTGCTGACGTTGGTATGATGCCTGAGTCTTATCGTGGGGTGAAGCCGGAAGTGATTCGTTAAAATGTTTCCCGCAATTTCAAATTTGATATTATATTAGTGTCACCTTAACATCAAGACTATGAGACACTTCCTTGTGATTTTACTCTCTACCCTTTCTTCTTTAGCGTTTTCACAAACAGTGCTTTATTCGGAGAACTTTAATTCGGGATTCGGGAGTTTTTTCGTCAATACTCCCGATATGAGTTCCGCTGTGGGTGGATACAACCAATGGTTAGTGAATTCCGTTTATGCAGGAGGAACCTTTGTAGAATCTTGCGTTGGCTTTGACGTTTCTATTCCTAATACGAGCAATCAACCTGCCTCTATAACCGGCTATCCGCAGAGTGGCTATATGCACATTGCGAGCACAGATGCTTTGAACAGTGGCGTGAGCTGCACCTCCTTTCAAGCCAGTGATGGTGGTTTACTTTGCAACGGCGATGAAACGTATTTCGCTAAAATGTCGGCAGATGTTTCTACCCTCGGCCAAACGGGAGTTTCCTTTTCATTTTATTGGCTGTGCAGTGGGTCTGTTTCCAATTACGGAGAAGTTTATTACAGTCTGAACGGAGGATTAACTTGGAACCTTCAAACGGGGTCCTATTACAATTCTCCAAACTGGACTTTGGCATCACTCACCAATCCGCAGTGGGACAACCAATCGCAAATAAGATTTGGTTTTCGTTTTGTGAACCAGCAATCGTTTAGCGCAGCTGATCCTGCTTTTGCCGTTGATGAATTAAAAGTTACTGCGGCAGGAAACGCTGGAAATGTTAGCACTCAGATTACCGGTGTAGGCGGAATATCTTTTTGCCCGGGCTCTTCGTTCGATGTGAATTATGGTGCTACGGGAACATTCAATTCCGGTAATATTTTCACCGTTGAATTGTCAGATGCATTGGGAAATTTCTCCGCGTTTCAAGAGATTGGAAGTATATCAAGTACAACTGGAGGTCTTATTAATTGCACTATTCCAAATGGAACGGCGCCGGGAACGAATTACAGAATGAGAATTCGCTCGAGCAATCCCAATTTCGTTAGTGCCGATTTCGGAGTGAACTTTACCGTATTGCCTGTTCCTCCTGTTGATTTCATTTCTACTGCCACAGGAAATAACTTGGAGTATTCTTTTGGTTGCAGTAGTTCAGGTTTCATTGATTGGCAATGGAATTTCGGTGATGGCGGCTTGGGAAGCGGTGTTACAATCAATCATACGTTTGTTGCATCAGGCGTTTATCAAGTGTGCCTTGAAGCCACAGCATCTAACGGTTGTATAGCCACATTGTGTAAGCCGCTGATTGCGGTTTCAACAAGCGTTGATGAGCTCGCGGTAACGACCAAAGCATTTCCCAATCCGTTTACAGATCGTCTGTTCGTTTCTTGGGATGGTTCGCGAGAGTACTTTGAAATATTCGATTTATGCGGCAGAAAGATTCTTTCTCAGAATGTTTTTGGCAACTCCGTTGTTCTTGACTTGGGCCATTTAAATAATGGCGTTTATCTTTTAAGAGACAATCTTGGACGTTCGATTTATGTTGTGAAGGGGGATTGAATTCGTGTCATCACCTACGGTGATCAATTGCTACGCAATCAATCTTTCAGATCAATCACTTCGTGATCAATTCTTCGAATCAATCGGCTAGTTGGAAAACTATAGCTTGCGAAAAATATGATTTGACTGGCTTACCTTTCTGCATGGCTGGTTTAAACTTCCCAAAACGTTTGCAAACATCTATTGCGGCACGCTCCAAGGATTGTCCGCCAGAACTTGTTCTTTCAATTTCGAAATCTTTTGCTACCCCGTCTATATCGACAACAAATTTCACAATCACTTTTCCTTCAATTCCTTTTTCAACAGCATCTTCCGGATAGATCAAATTTTCTGAAATGAATTTATACAATGCTGCACTACCTCCGGGATATTCAGCATCATGCTCGACATAAGTGAGCGGCTCCTCATCTGTCTTTATAGTCTCTGTTTGAATCTCAGATTTTGATTCATCTTCGCTGGGAAGGACTAGGCGGAAGCCGATGAAAAAGTCCCTAACGACTGGACTATGCCGTACTCTATAAGTGTTGCGACAGTAGTGCCCACCGCTTTCAAAACCGCCACCGCGAATCATCGGGTACTGTCCGGCAACCTTTGGATTTGTTTCACTGCAGTTATTGTATTTGCTGTAACCATCGCAACAGCTCTCCCAAACATTGCCAGTCATGTCATAAATACCCAGCTCGTTGGCTTGCTTACCACCTCTGAAATGCGTTTTTTTTACACTGTTATCTGCATTCCAAGCCACCGCATGTAAGTCGTTCGAACCACTGTATGTATATCCCTTGCTGCGCTTGCCCCCCTTGGCCGCGTATTCCCATTCAGCCTCTGTAGGAAGTCGATATTTCTTGCTAGTTTGAACGTTAAGCTTTCGAATAAAATCTTGCACCTCATTCCATGATACACTCTCTACAGGGCACTGATCGCAATCTTTGGAATAACTTGGATTATTTCCCATTACCGCTTTCCACTGGGCTTGGGTGACTTCGTATTTTCCAATATTGAAAGAACTTAAAGTAACCGAATGAACTGGTTTTTCGTCAGGTCCTCCCGAATTACTTCCCATTTGAAAAGTTCCGCCTTCAACGAAAACCATTTCGTGATTCCATGTGTCATTTTGTGCAACAGCAGATTCAGCAGTTCCAATAAAAAATAGTATTGCAGAAATTAGATTTCTCAACGGGATGAATTTTGAATAAAAGTAATACAAATCACAACCGACTATGAATTCTTTGGCAGTTCTAATTTCAATACGAATAAACAGCATATAACCTGCACATAAAAGTTGATGTCAATCTGAAATACTTGGATGAATTTTGCTTGAACAAAAAACAACATTAAAATAAAATGTTGCACTAAAGTGAAACTTCATTATTTTTGTATGGAACAAAGTAAAAAATTCAGAAAAGTAATTTTCTATAAATCCTATTTCGATGACTTTTTAGTTGCTCAAAGTGTAAAGGTTCAAAAGAAAATTATTTGGACCATAGAACTCATTGAAGACCTTGAAATGGTACCAGAGATTTATCTCAAACACCTAGAAAACACAAAAGGATTGTATGAAATAAGGGTTCAACAAGGAAAGAACAACTATCGAATCTTTTGCTTCTTTGAAAAGGAAAAACTCATCGTTGCAACAAGTGGATTCTACAAGAAAACGCAAAAAACACCGATTAAAGAATTACAATTGGCATTAAGAATAAAGGAAGATTATGAAAAAGAAAAACACACAAACCCTCAGTGAAATCAAGGACAAACACTTTGGTAAAAAAGGAACTAAAAAACGTGATGACCTTGATGCTGGATATGAGTTATTCAAATCAGGTGTTCTGATTCAGCAAACAAGACAACATTTAGGAATGACCCAAGAAGAACTGGCCATTAAAGTTGGAACCACGAAATCTTACATTTCTAAAATCGAGAACGATCTCAAAGAAGCTCGAATTTCAACACTTCAAAAAATAGTTGAACTTGGCTTCGGCGCGAGATTGGAGATTAATGTGCGGTTTTAACCAATAAATCACCTTCGATGATTAATCACTTCGTGATCAATTCTGCGAATCAATCGAAAGGAACTGCGTTATTGGAAAACTTTCAGTTTTATTCCTATTTCATAATTGGAAAACCGGAGATTTTATTCCTATTACAAAATTGGAACTTCGTTTATGAATAATTACGAAGTAGGAATAAAATCTTCGATTTTCTAATTACGAAGTTCTAACCTTTTAATAAATTACTCAACAGGCAAAACAAGACGGAAACCGTTGCGATTGTACCTGCCAACTGGATCGTACATATCCCGCTTCGCCGAGCGACAGAGATTCTCATCGCAGTCCCAACCACCACCGCGAAGCACCCGGTACAGACCCCCTGAAGCACCCGTTGGATTTGTCTCACTGTAATTGTTGTATGGTTGGCTATACCAGTCGGAACACCATTCACAAACATTGCCAGTCATGTCGTGGACACCCAACTCATTGGCTTGCTTACCGCCCACAACGTGCGTTCTACTCCAACTGTTATCTATATTCCAAGCCACAGCATTTAAGTCGTTCGATCCACTGTAGGTATAACCCTTGCTACTCTTGCCTCCCTTGGCTGCATATTCCCATTCCGCTTCGGTTGGTAGTCGATAGTTCTTGCCTGTTTGGGCATTAAGCTTTCGAATAAAATCTTGAACATCATTCCAAGACACCGACTCTACAGGGCACTCATAACAATCTCTTAAATTAACAGCAGAAGTGAAGTTGCTTCCCATTACCGCCTTCCATTGGGCCTGTGTGACTTCATATTTTCCAATGTTGAAGGCACTTAAAGTAACAGAATGAGCGGGGCCCTCATCTCTTTCTCCACTTCTCAATATTAGTTCCATCACACTTCCAAGTTGAAAAGTTCCGCCTTCAACGAAAATCATTTCGTGATTCAATGGATCTTTTTGTGCAACAGCTGATTCAGTTGCAGCGGGTAATACAAGACGGAACCCATAGACTTTGTACCTGCCGTATGAAGCGATCTCAAACCTATTCGTAGAGCGACATTTGTTCGTATCGCCGTCCCAACTGCCACCGCGCAGCACACCGTACTTACCCTCTGAAGCACCTTTTGGATTAGTCTCACTGTTGCTGCTATATGTGCCGTACCAGTCGGAACACCATTCCCAAACATTACCAGTCATGTCGTAGACACCCAATTCATTGGCTTGCTTGCCTCCGACTGCATGCGTTTTGCTTCCACTGTTGATATAATGCCAAGCGACAGAGCCAAGATCGTTTGACCCGCTGTAGGTATAACCTCTACTCTTCTCTCCTCCTTTGGCAGCATACTCCCACTCCGCTTCCGTTGGCAAGCGATAGTTTTTACCCGTTTGTGCATTCAGCTTTCGAATAAAATCTTGTACATCATACCAACTCACATTCTCTACCGGACAATTTTCGCAACCAGAGAAACTACTCGGGTTATTTCCCATTACCGCTTTCCACTGGGCTTGCGTGACTTCGTATTTTCCAATATTGAAGGCACTTAACGTTACGGAATGAACCGGCTTTTCATCTGATTCACCTGAATCACTTCCCATTTGAAAAGTGCCACCTTCAACGAAAACCATTTCGTGGTTCAATGGATCTTTTTGTGCAACAGCAGATTCAGCTGTTCCGATAAAAAATAGTATTGCAGCGATTAAATGTTTCATTGAAATCTAGTTGAAGTAAAGATAAAGAACTTCGTTGTTCCTACTTCGTAATCTGAACTGCGTTATTGGAACTTCGTTATTCCTATTACATAATTGGAACCTTGTTGTTGGATAATTACACAGCAGGAATAAAATCGAAGAATTTCCAATTACGTAGTAGGAATTACGTAGTAGGAATTACGTAGTTCCTACCTTTTCTTAACTTTCTTAAAGAAGAACATCACAATCAAAGGCGAAAACAACAACTCGGCAAACAAGGCAATGAAGAGCGTGAGACTCACCAATAAGCCAATGTAATGCGTACCGAGGAAGTCGCTGAAGATTAGTGTGAGGAAGCCTCCGCTGAGAATGAGTGTGGTGACAATCATGGCTTTTCCGGTGGTGAGGAAAGTTCGCTTCACTGCGTAGTTTACGCTTAATCCTTCACCCAATAAACTGCGGACGCGAGCCAAGAAATGGATTGTATCATCTACCGCGATTCCGAAGGCGATATTGAAAATAATACTCGTACTCACCTTCAACGGAATGCCCGTGAATCCCATAATGCCAGCGACAATTAACAACGGAAATAAATTCGGAAGAATGGTCAACGGTATCATGCGCCACGACTTGTAAACAATGCCCATGATGATTCCGATAACCAAGACACTGATGAGCAAATCCCAAACGGTGTTCTCGATTAAACTGCGATTGTTGACGTCGATTAAATGCGCTGTTCCGGTGATTTTTCGATTCGATAAATCGGGACAGTGCTGATCCATGAACGCAAGTAGTTTTTGATTACAAGAATCGAAATGCAATCTGCCTATGTCGCCAACCTTTCCGCTAATGCGAAGGGTTCGTGTGCTGTCGTTGTAAGCCATTGCGGTAGCGCGCGCTATTGGTCCTTGCTGCAACAATTCTTCAATGGCTCTGATCTCTTTCAAACTGTCTGGAATGACATAATACTCTTCCATTCCGAAATTCAACGTCTTGTTCGCTTCCTTTACCAATTGGGCATATCCGAGCATGGCTCCTACTCCGTATTCATTGCGTAAATAAGATTCCAGCGTATCCAATTGCTTCAACACCTTCACCGATTGAATAGCAGAATCGTTCGGCACAACAATGCCCAATTCAAACGGACGACAACCAGCGAATTCCTTTTCCATGAACGAAAATTCTTGCTTCAAGACGTGATCGTCTTTCAAGTCTTCCAACATCTTGTTGTCTACCACTATGGTGGAAACGCCCCAAGCACTTAGACCAAGCAAGACAACTCCAGCAATCCAAATCCTTTTGCGGTTGCGAAGTATCCAAATAAAACCGTTGTGCAATTTCGATGTCCAAAAATCATCTGACATTGCGAAGTCGTTCATGCGCTTCGGCTTGCCTAAAATCAATATGGCTGGAAGTAGCGTATAGGTAAGACCGTAGGCCAAGAGCACACCAACGGCCGTGTAAATTCCAAAATCAGAAATGGGTTGAATGTTGGAAAACACCAAGGTGAAAAATCCGATTGCCGTAGTTAACGCAGTCAAAAAAGTAGCAAGACGAATGCTCTTAAATGCATAGCGAATGGCTTCAATCTTCTCCTTCCCTTTTCGGAGTTCTTGCATGTATTTCGTGAGGACGTGCACAGAGTCGCTCATTCCAACTACAAAAAGAATCGTAGGCAAAACAGTAAGCATCAAATCTAAATCTTTGCCCATGATCTTCAAGAATCCGAGCGTCCAGATAATGCTTAACAGCACCACCGTTGTAGGAATAATAATTCCCCATCCGCTTCGGAAAGCGATGAATAAGAAGATGGTGGTGAGGACTAAACTGATTGAAATAAAGAGCGCCAATTCTTTAATCATGAGCTCTACATATAGCGTCTGGCCTAGCGCGCGGCCAATGACATGCGATTTTTTAAATTGAAATTTATTGACTTCGTCTTGAATGTTCTTTGAAAGTTCGTCGCACTTTTCCTTGCTTAACATTTGCGTATGCTTCATGTTAATGGCCACCGACTTTCCGTTCGTTCCGAAGAAGACGCCCACGTATGAAGGCGAATTCCAGATGGTAACGGAATCTTGTTTGAATGATTGAGAAGAATTCGCAGAAAGTAAAGGTGTTTCGAACACCCCGCCAAACAAAGGGTCCACGGCATAGGTCATTAACGAAGTCGGACCTACGCATTCTTCCACATTTGGAATGGCTTGAAGTTTTTTCGTTAACGAATCGACGTGAGAAAGAAAAGTAGAATCGAAAATGCTCCCTTCGTTTTCAAGCGCTACAATGAAGAAGTCGTTGTCTGTTTCGAATGACTTCCGGAATTCTAAAAAATACTCGGTTTCAGGATCGTTCTTCGGGAAAAAGTCTTCGAAATCATAATCGAACTTCAACTGCGAAATCAAGTAAATGGAAGTCATGGTTCCAAGCGCAATGAATGCGATGGAAAGCCAGGAAATTCGAACATCAGACATTTTCATACTCTTCCAACAATCTTATTTCGAAAAGGTTTTCAATTCGTAATTATTTAATAAAGGCGCTTAATCGCGTCTTCTCCTTTCGCAACAAAGAGAGGGCCTTCGCTTCTTCCCCCTTCAACAAAAACTGAATGGCTTCCGCGGTTGGTAATTCTTCTTTCGAGTGAACCGGTTCCTCCAACAACTCCACATCCGACTTCAACAAAAAATCTTCCCAAGTGGTCACGGCTCGCTCCAATCCTTCCAACGCATAATGCATCTCATACACACCGCTCGCCTGAAAGACCTGTCTGAATCCAAGACTAATCGCTGCTTCTAAAGCACGCAGATTCTCTAACCACGAATTTCCTTCAACCCACAGGGCTTGAGACAACTTAACCTCTTCCACATTCAATCCGAGCGTAATATCGGCAGACCATTCTTCAATTTTCTTGAGATGTTTCCTACGCAGAAGACGCACACCCATGCGCGAACGAAAGAGCTTCGCCTCTTCAAAGGCAGCGTTGTAAAGGAACTCTTCCAGCTCCTCTTCTGTGGCCACATCGTACTTTAAAAGTATAGATTCGCGCATATGCGAACAAAGCTATTAAAGTTGGTGTTATTTTTGTTTTAGAAATTTCACGATGAGAAAAACATTATTCGCCCTTTCACTACTCCTATTCAGCATTGCGGCTTTTGCCCAATCTCATGTCATTTCTGGAACAGCCACCTACCCCAACGGGACATCCATTCGACTTTGGAAAACCACGGGGCGAACGCTCGATGTGGCCGATTCCACCACCATTCAAAACAACACTTTTAAATTCAAAGGGAATTATGGCGAAGGACTATACTCGCTCGGCCTAACCCCTTCCAACATGGCCATAATAGCCATTGACAATGCAGAATTAGAGACCACTTTCGCCATTCAAGGCGCGCGCTGGGACAGCGGAATTTCATGCACGAAAGGAAATAGGAATCTTCTTTGGAATGAATACGTAAAGAAGGAAAACGAATTCACTCAAAAGAAAAAAGCGTTAAACATTCGTTGGAAAAAAGACAAAGATTCAACTGCAGAAAAAGAATTGACAGACCTTGAAGCTTCATTCAATGCCTATCAGCTTGAGTGCATTCAGCGCGACAAGCAGTCGATTAAAACTTCGTTCGTTTCGCAGTTGATCGACTGGAAGCGTGAACCTTCAAAAGACAAAGCCCACTATTGGGACAATCTAAACTTCAGCGACGCACGGGTGGTTCACACAACAGTCTTGAACGACCGCATCCAAAGTTTTATGCGTCAGTTTAGCAAAGGAACCGAAAGCGGATTCATTGATTGCATTGGACTACTTACAGAAAAAGCACACGCAAACGAACGCGTGTATGAGTTTGTGTTGAATGAAATGCTCACTGGATTTTATGAAAGCGGAATGGAAAACATTACGCTTTACCTCATGGATAATTTCATTAATGATGAATCTTGCGGAGACGATAATTTCTCAAATGTAATCAAGCGAAACGCTGAAAGCATTGAGCGCGTAAGCGTTGGAAAGACTCCTCCGAACATCACCGGCAACGACATAAACAATGTTGCATTCGATTTGAAGAAGACTTGTGCTGCGAATCAATATACGCTTATTGTATTCTGGAGCAGCTGGTGCAGTCACTGTAAAACAGAAGCACCAAAGATTGCGAAGCTTAGTAAAGATTATGCGGGAAGGAAAATTGCCTTCGTGGGTTATTCGGTAGACAACGATGCTAACGCATGGAAACAAGCGGTAACCGAAAGAGAATTCACCTTTACGAATTTATGTGGAATGCGCGGTTGGGATTCGAAGGGAGCTAAAGACTATCGCATTACGAAGACTCCGGCGTTCTTCATTCTAGACAAAAACATGCGCATCGTATCTAAGCCTAAATCTCCAGAAGAGATTGAACTATTCTTCAAACTTTTAAAATAAATTCCGCTCCTCTTCGACAATTAATTTTTCTTGAAATCCAACAAGAAAAACTTCTTTCTGCGCCCGCGTTAGTGCTGTATAAAACCATCGATTCAATTCCAATCCTGCCATCTCGTCGGTTAGATATCCCTGATCTACAAATACACACGGCCATTGTCCACCTTGGGCTTTGTGACATGTGATTGCATAAGCGAACTTCACATGCAAGGCATTGTAATACGGATCTTTTTGAAGCAGTTTTCGCAACTGCCCTACAGTTGATGCGTCTGGATAATCGAGCGCACAAACCTGCCAGAGCTCTTGCATCTTCGCCTTTGACAATTGGGCTGATTCCTCCCAAATGGTAGTGCATAAAAGTATGACTTCCATCTCGGGCATTTCCGGATAGTCGGCCATTTTCACAATGGCCTTGCAGAATCTGAAAGCACCTCGTTCTTCGAATGATTTTATTCGATGAATATTCAAAATATCTCCGTTGGCAATGAAGCCCACTTCCTTCGATTCCTTTTCATCGAGCCAGAAATAGTTGTTCTTCAACACCATCATTCGGTCGCCCGAATTGATCTCTTCTTCGTTCCCTAAAATTCGAGAACGAACCTGCTGATTGAACAGATTCGCGCGTTTGTTCGAGCGCGTAATGATGACCAAATCTTCAATGCCATATTCTTGTAACGCTTCCTCTACAACCGGCTGCATGTCGGTGTCTACGCGATGAATGTCGTTGAAGTTCAATGTTGAAAATTGAGGTAATTCGTTTCCTTGACTCACAATTAATTCGCGCAGTGAAGTGGCATTAATTAAAATTCCAGAGCCTTCTTTTTGTCGAATAACTTCAAGCAATTCAATGGCTGCAATGTTCAACGAATAGTTGTCGCGAAGTCCTTCCATATTCAACGCAGGACTTAACGGACAACCGACTGGAGGAAGCTGCGCGGTGTCACCGATGATAACCAACCTGCAACGCTCGCCGCTGTAAACATGCGAGAGCAAATCGTCCAATAAACTTCCCGCATCGAAACTATCTTCTGAAAAAACAACGGTGTCTTGTCCAATCATGGAAGCTTCATCGACAAAGTAGACGGTATCTATGTTTTCATTTTCCCTCAACTCGAACCAAACACGTCCGCTGCGATCCATGCGCTTCACATAGATTTCCTTGTGAATGGTACTCGCCTTTCGGTTGGAATAATTCCCCAAAACCTTCGCTGCTCTTCCGGTTGGAGCTAGCAACACTGCGTTCACGCGGTGCTCTGCGAGTGCATCTACCATGGCTTTAACGCAGGTTGTTTTACCCGTACCCGCGTATCCTTTTATCATGAGTGCCAAGCGCGCCTTCTCGGAATACATCATTCGCGCAAAGGCGTAGAAGAGTTTCTTTTGTCCTGCTGTGGGAGCAAATGAAAAATTCTGCAGAAGTAATTGTTCGAAGGCGGTGTGGCTCATGATTTTATTCTCGCTTGCAAAGAAAGACTAAGCGCGGCAATGATGTAAATTAGCGGAGAAATTAATTATGCGTATTTTTTCAAGATGAACACTGAAACCTTTCAAATTCCGACGTCTGTTGTAGAGAACAGCGCTCGTCTGCATGCCTCTGTGCATCTGGAATCTTTCTTTGTTTCCATTGCCTTCGCTCAGCCGGAAGATGGTGTTGTCATATTTACGCATAACCAATCGTTTCCGATTGGAGAAAGTATTCCTTTCGAAGAAAGTGTTGCCTGGATTCAAAAAAATTGGCCCAGCGCGGTTTTCAAGAAGACTATACTCTCGGTTGAGCCGTTGGCCTTCAACCTAATTCCGAAAGCCATGTTCAACGAAAGCGAGATGGAGCAATACCTTCCGCAAATAACATCGAATGAATTCTTGGCGTATCGTTTCAACACACAACAAGATGTTGTCGTTGTTTTCGCAACGCATTCGTCGGTTGTGAATTTGGAACGTTTCATTGCTGGAGTTGAAATTCTTGCGCTTCCAACCCTACTCCTTCCAGGACAGCGCGCACATGCGAGTTTGGTGCAATCGAAAGCAACGCTTTGGGTTGGAAAGGAAAAACATTATTTGTGTCTTGAAAAAAACAACGCCCTGGTGTTGTTGAATGAATACGCCGGAAATACGGCAGAAGACATTTTATACTTCTTAGCCAACGGATGTATTCAATATGGAATTGATTTAGCGGCATTGCCGGTGTTCGTGCAGGGAACCCATTTCGATTCGAACTATGTTGAAGTTTTTGAGTCGTACGTCCGTCAGGTTCAGTTCTCTGAAAACATGCAAGCGAATTCGTTGAACGACCTCTGGAAATTACACATGCTATGCGCATAATTGGCGGCGAATGGAAAGGTCGCATCATTAAGGTCGACAAATCATTTTCCGGAAGACCCACGACCGATTTCGCGAAAGAAGCGTTGTTCAATGTGTTGCAGCATTTGGTGGAGTGGGATGACGTTTCGCTAATGTGGGATTTGTTTGCAGGAACAGGGGCAATTAGTTTGGAAGCCGCTTCACGCGGGGTTCAGCGGGTCATTGCAGTAGAAAGCAGTCCAAAGCATTCAAGGCATTTACAGCAAGTGAAGCGCGATTTTCAAGCAGATGGAATGGATATTTTCACAGCGGATGTCCGAACTTTTTTAGGAAGACAAACAGACTTACCGCAAGTTGTATTCGCTGATCCGCCTTATGATTTACCCTGGTTGAAGGAATTGCCCGCATTAATTTTCGAAAAGAAAATGGAACAGTTTCAACTCTTGATAATTGAACACGGGAAAGACATGAAATTCGAAGACAGTCCGTATTTTTGGCAAGCACGCAGTTACGGACATGTGCATTTTTCATTTTTCAAAATCGAAAGCAAATGAAACGCATAGCAGTATTTCCAGGATCGTTTGATCCGATTACAACCGGACATGAAGACATTGTACTTCGTGGAGCAGGGCTATTCGACGAAGTGGTTGTGGCCATTGGTGTGAATACCACAAAAAATTATTTATTTTCCTTGGAGCAACGAATGGCATTTGTTGAACAAACATTTGCTGGACATTCGAATATTCGTGTCACGCAGTATGAAGGACTTACCGTAGAATTCTGTAAATCGATTGGTGCAAAGTATATTCTTCGTGGATTGCGCAACAGCACCGATTTTGAATACGAGAGCACCATTGCGAACATGAACAAGAGCATTTCAGATGGCATTGAAACAATCTTGCTAGTAACAGCTCCCGAGTTATCGCATGTTCAAAGTACAGTCCTTCGCGAGATCTATAAAAATAACGGCGACATTTCTTCGTTCCTTCCAAAAGGAATTCAGTTATGAGAACCATTGCCATTCTTTCGTTCTTAGCCTATTCACTTCTTGCACCGCTCTGTGCGCAAGATGTTGTAATAAACGGTTTCGCAACTTTGGCCAAAGACTCTAAAGTTTATGCTTACGAGTTGAGTGATGGAATTACGAACCAACTTTCGCTTTTATCTCAAACATTAGGAGACGAAAACGGAAATTTTAATTTATCGATTCCTGTTAATCAGACAAAGCCATTGGTTATTTGTACTGGAAACGCCAAAACACGAATTTGGGTTGACCCTAAGCAGAAATACAAACTTACTTTTCTTCAACCCGACACCACACTTACACAAAACACATTCGTTCAATTTTGGGAGTCGCGAATCGAATGTGAATCGAACGTTGCGACTAATGCGTTAATTGGATTGATTAACAATCAAATTGCTGAATTCATATCGAATAACGCCTATGAGTATTTGCTTTTAAAAAGCAATACGAACAAAGCTTCACTGAAAAGAATTCGGAGCAAAAATCCAGATTCCGATCTAGTCAAATTCAGCGAGACGCCGGATTCAACAGTAAAGGCGCAATCTAAATTTTATGAATCTCTGACTGCTTTCGAAATTTCGATTAACAACGAATGGGAAACAGTCTTGAAAAATAATTCATATTTAGAAAACTATCTCTTTTGTAAAATAAGTCAATTAAAACTGCTTACTGCTGTGTCTGATTCTTACGAAGAGATGTCGAAACGAATAGACATAAGCAACCCCGCTTTTTGTGAATGGATGGACATATTCGCAAGCAATTACTTCGAGCCGAATTTAAGCGGAGAAGAAAAACAGAAGTTGGGTGTCCTATTGGAAGAAGGCACGTCAACTCAAGAAATCATCAAATTGTTGAATTCCGAAAACAAGTTCAACATAGAACTTGAAGAGTTGATATTTATAACCGCCATGCGAAATAAATATTATTCCAATGATTGGTCTGCTTCCTTTATTTCAAGGTTGAATCAAAACATTCTCCGAGATTCCAAATTCGTGTCAGCTAAAACCCTTTCTAAAAATCTCGAACAGGAACTTTCTAAAAAAACTCTAAGTGAAATCAGTGACTTCACTCTTATTGACGACCAAGGGGAAAAATGGATTTTTAGTGAGCAATGTGATCGAAATATGTATCTCTATTTCTTTCGCTCGAGCAAATCTTCTCAGCGAGATTTGGCCTTATTGAATCAACTTTCACCTAAATACAAAAATGATTTTCGCATTATTGCTGTGGGAATGCAGAGCACTTACGAAGATTATCTAAAAGCAGTGCAGCCCTTAAAGTTATCTAACCTGACTACGATATATGGTGGAAATGATTACCTACTCACTGATTTACTGGGTATTCAAACCGTTCCTATTGCCATTCAGACAAATAACAAAAAGAAAATTTCTTTCAATTACACGCCATTGCCTTCCGAAGGCATTCAACTCAAATGGGAAGAGATTATTAGGAGGAACAAGAAATAGTAAGTCTTCCACTTATTGTACAAGTTACATTATTATATTGCAGTCTAAACCTTAAACCAAAACAACATGCAAAAAGCACCTAAAGGCGCATTGGCAACCTTAATCTCGATTTTCTTTTTCTGGGGATT
>JBEIFO010000008.1:0-19066 GCA_040382375.1 Crocinitomicaceae bacterium | reverse complement strand
TGCCCATTCACTCCAAATGAAAAAGACAACAGAGTGGTTAGGATGAAGAGTGCTATAATCTTTTGCATAAGCGTGCTTTTTGGCTAATCTAAACTAACGAATTTGAGATGGAAAAGTTACTCCGAAACGGATTCTTTTACAAGCTAAAAAGTGAATAGCGCCTTTCGAGCGCTATTCAGATGACTTTTTAACTATCGAATTAGTTTTTTGTATTTGATTCGAGTAGGTCCCGTGTCGCCCAATCGTTTCTTTTTATTCTCTTCATATTCCGAATAAGAACCTTCGAAATAATAAACTTGTGAATCGCCTTCGAAAGCTAGAATGTGCGTGCAAATGCGGTCTAAGAACCAACGATCGTGACTAATCACAACTGCACATCCGGCAAAGTTTTGAATTCCTTCCTCCAACGCACGAAGCGTGTTAATGTCAATATCATTGGTAGGCTCATCGAGTAAAAGCACGTTCGCTTCGGTTTTCAATGTCATAGCTAGGTGCAAGCGATTGCGCTCTCCACCGGATAGAACGCCACATTTCTTTTGTTGATCACCTCCAGCAAAGTTGAACTTGCTGCAGTAGGCACGCGAGTTAATGGTTTGTCCGCCTAAGTCAATGACTTCGTTTCCACCACTGATCACTTCGTAGACGCTTTTATTCGGGTCAATCTCTCCGTGACGTTGATCCACGTATCCAATCTTCACAGTATCTCCAACCTTGAACTCACCGCTATCTGGCGTTTCTTCACCCATGATCATGCGGAACATAGTAGTCTTGCCCGCACCATTCGGCCCAATAACGCCGACTATTCCAGCTGGTGGAAGTTTGAACGAAAGATTTTCAATGAGCAAACGATCTCCAAATGATTTCGAAATTTCAACTGCATCTATAACATCATTTCCCAAACGTGGGCCATTCGGAATTGGAAGCTCAAGCTTCGCGTCTTTTTCACGTTCACCTTCCGACATCATCTTGTCGTAGTTCTGAATACGCGCTTTGTTCTTTGCCTGACGTCCTTTCGGATTCATACGAACCCACTCTAATTCGCGCTCCAATATTTTTCTGCGCTTGCTTTCTTGTTTTTCCTCAGCAGCAAGGCGTTTCGATTTTTGATCCAACCATTCCGTGTAGTTTCCTTCCCAAGGAATACCCTCGCCGCGATCCAATTCAAGAATCCATCCTGCTACATTGTCCAAGAAATAACGGTCGTGGGTAACGGCCAATACAGTTCCAGGATATTGTTGTAAGTGTTGCTCCAACCATTCAACGCTTTCAGCGTCCAAGTGGTTGGTAGGCTCATCCAATAACAAGACATCCGGATTCTGAAGTAACAATCTGCAAAGCGCAACACGACGGCGCTCTCCACCGCTTAATTTTTCAATCAATGAATCTTCATCTGGGCAACGAAGAGCATCCATAGCAATAGACAATTTCGTATCTAAATCCCATCCGCCTAGCGCTTCAATTTTATCTTGAACAGTAGCTTGGCGATCCATTAGCGCCTGCATTTTGTCAGGATCATTTAAAATTTCTTCGTCGCCAAACTTCATGTTAATCTCTTCGTATTCTTTCAATACGTCAGTGATTGGTTTTACTCCTTCTTCTACAATTTCGCGAACGGTTTTAGTATCGTCCAATTGCGGTTCTTGTGGAAGGTAACCAACGGAATAACCCGCAGACCAAACCACGTCGCCCTGAAACTCTTGGTCCAGGTTTGCAATGATCTTCATAACAGTCGATTTACCCGCACCGTTCAATCCGATAATTCCAATTTTAGCTCCGTAGTAAAACGAAAGGTAAATGTCTTTTATAATGTGCTTGCCAGTAGGGGTGTACTTGTTTACACCCACCATGGAAAATATGATTTTTTTGTCGCTCATAGTGAAAATTTGAACGGCAAAGATACGCTACCTAAGCGCTGTATTTTTCTATTCCTTTTAAAATTGCAGAAGTCGCGCCGGCCTGTTCTTCAACATACTTTTTTCCTGCATTTGGAATGGTGTTTTTGTATCTGCATTGTTCAACAAAGGACGACAGTTCGTCAAAAGTTTCAATCGGAAAAGCTGCGCCTATTTTTACGAGATCCAAGGCCTCTTGAAATTTTCTGTGATTCGGGCCGAAGGCCATGGGAATTCCATAAACGGCAATTTCCAGAGAGTTGTGTAAACCCTTCCCGAATCCACCTCCTAGAACAACTGCGTTAGCTTGAGAATAAACAGACGAAAGCATGCCAATTGAATCCAATATTAAAACTCGTGCTTCATTGTTTTTTTCTGGTTGAAAGGAAGAGAGCAAAACCACTCCAAATTTCTCGAAACGAGCAATCGATTCTTGAATTCTACTGCTATGAATTTCATGTGGTACAACGCAAACTTTTAAATCGGGAACACGCGAAAGAAGCACTGCAACGAGAGCCTCTTCTTCGCTGTAGCTCGAACCAATTACAAGAAGAAAATCATTTTGTTTGAAGGAAGAAAGCCAGGGTAGGAGCTTGGGAGATTTTCCAATCTGAAGCACTCGGTCAAAGCGCGTATCGCCCGAAATACTAACGTTGTTAAATTTTATTTTTTGAAGGAGTCTCAGAGTCGTTTCGTTTTGAACGAAAAAGTGTGTAACCGCTTTCAGTGTTGCTTTCCAGACGAATCCATACCATTGAAAAAAGCGCTGTTCTTCACGGAGTATAACGGAAATGCAAAACAATTTCGCGCCTATTTTTTTTAGGTTGAAAAAGTAATTCGTCCAAAATTCGTACTTCACAAAAAAGGCTTCAGAAGGTTGTAAAATCTGAACGAATTTCCGCGCATTGAAAAAGGTGTCTAGAGGAAGATAGCCTATCCAATCTGCACCCTTATAGTTCTTTCGTACTTCGTAACCGGAAGGAGAGAAGAAGGTAAGTGCTATGAAGGAATGAGGTTCTTTTTCTTTCAGCGCCTCTATAACCGGTCTCCCTTGCTCGAATTCACCCAAAGAAGCGCAATGAAACCATATAATTTTCGATTCAGCGGGAAGGGATAAACGCCATTTATTGAGTGAAGAAATAGCCTTTCTCCTACCTGAATTCCCTGTCCGAATTTTCTTATTGAATAGCCCAACTATTGGAAGTAAAACTTCAATGAGTTGCCAAACAATAGAGTAAAAAAATCGAAACATGTTAGTAGATGTAGTAGTCGTTTGGCGCGCGCTGATACAAATTCAAAATCCACCCTGCACGCAAACCAAAAAGCATGTCTAAGCGCTTTGCAGTGTCCTGCGTTTGCGTGTCCAGATTCCACTCTCTTCGACTCTGGGTAAGCCCCTCTGTTCCTTGCGCTCCGATGTAGAAATTGATTAATCGGTTGTTGCTTAAATGATAATATCCGATGAATTGGTTTAAAGAAAGGCCATTGGTTAATCGATCATAACCTTTTAAGTAATCCCCCTCCAATTGTGTGATTTTTGCCTCTTGATGCTCCAGTCTAATTTTGTGTTGAAGAAGACCAACTCCACCAGTAATAAGGAGTCCCGAGTTTTTATTGGGTCCTATTATTGGAAACAACTTACCACATTGAAAAAAAACATTAAATCCACGCTCCTGAATAAACATAGTCGCAATCTGTCCCTGCTCATCTAAAATTTCTCCACGCGACGTGAGGAGGTTAGCCATCAAATTTGGCTCATGAACTTTATTTCCGAATAAATAGTTGAACTGAACACCGTAGTACCAGTTTTTCTTGTCTTTAATGTGAAATCCAATCTCAAGACTTCCGTTGTTGCCAAATCGATTCGCTAAGTCGCCGCCAGGAGTGGAGTAGCCATAACCAACAGTTACATGCGGATTGAAAAGCGCCGAGTCGCGAACTTGCCATTGTGAGAAAGCAAGATTAACAACGAATAAAAAAGAAAACAGCAGTTGAAACTTTTTCATTCCGCTAAAATATAGCATTGAATCAATGTAAAGACGCTTAGGCCTTTATTTTGGTGCTAGATTGACGAATCAAGAAATAGATTACAAGTCCTAAAAGACATACACCTATTCCAATGCCTGATTCAAGCGGCTTTCTAAATACGCCGTAGAATAACAACCACAGACTGTATGAAAGAAAGAGCAAGGGTGCAATAAGTTTTTTTAGTTTAAAACGCTCAGTGTTTTCTTTGATAAAGAACAACCCTAGAACAGATAAGAAAGTAAATATATTCAAGACAAATCCGGTGTAGATAATCAATTGCTCAAAACTTGCCGTGAATAGATAAATCAAGGCAAGTGCAAGTTGAATGATAAGTCCGAAGTATGGAGACTCATCTTTGTTTTCCTTAGATAGAAAATTTAATTTTGAAAAGTCTTCCCCTATGGATTTACTCACGCGCGGACCAATAATAATCATGGAATTGATGGTAGAGAGTAAGAGAACACAAATTAATCCGCTAGCCAAATGAGCCACGGAAGGATTGAGCGCATGCTCTGCGAATTTCATAACAATATCAGGGCAGCCGCTTAATTCTTGTGTAGGAATAACACGCAAGAAAGTGTAGTTTAACGCAACGTAAATTATTGTAACGAAAGATGTACCGAGCAGGAGATTTTTAAAAATCTTCTTTGGTGCATTTTCAATTTCCTCTGTGATATAACAAAGCGAATTCCAACCTGAGTAGGAATAACTTATGAAAAAGAGCGAAATTGCAAATGCAGGTGTGAAAATTTCAGAGCTGAAGGCGTGGTCAAATGCAAATGTGGTGTCTCCAGTCTCAGGTGCCGAAAGCCCAATGATTATGATGGCGAGTATTGATAAAATTTTAATTGTGGTAAACACAAATTGAAATTTAGCACCAGCTATTTTTTTCAAAACATTGAGCAAAGTGAGCAATAAGATGACAGATGCTCCTGCAGTTGCTGGCGATATTGAAAACCCGAAATGTTGAGAAATCCAAGGGTTGAAATTGTTGAAATAACTGCCGAATGCAAAAGAAGCTGCGGCAATCGGTGCAGCAAAACCAATAATTAAGGATACCCAACCACTTAAAAAACCAAGTGAGGGGTGGTATATTTTAGATAGAAATACATATTCTCCGCCGCTGCGAGGCATTAATACGGTCAGGCGCGAATAGCAAACAGCTCCGAGCATAGAAACAACACCTCCGATGAGCCAAAGCAGTAAAATTGCATATCCTGAATGAATGTCTAATACTTGAAAGCCTAAGGATGTGAATACTCCTGTGCCAATCATGTTGGCAATCAGAATTGCTGCAATTTGTCCCGGTCGGAAGTATTTCTTCATTTTACACGAATGTATTTTCCAGGAACGAGCACGTAATTTGCGGCTAGGCCATTAAGTCTAATTAAGCGCTCAGGAGTCGATTTGTGCTTCGCTGCAATGCTTTCCATAGTATCGCCATCTGCGATTTTGTGGTGAGTGAGCGCCAGCATTCCGTCTCCTGTAAGATCTTTAACTTTTAATTTTCTTTTAGGAATGGTTTTGTTCCCGTAATTAATAATCTTGGCAAGGTCTAATGGAACATCTTTATAGCGCATTTCCCAATGCAGGTGTGGTCCAGTTGAACGTCCTGTGCTGCCTCCAAGGCCGATTGTCTCGCCACATTTTACGCGTTGGCCAGGTACTACCGAGGTGCTAGAAAGATGCGCATACCAGGTTTCAATTCCGCTGGTATGTCTCACAATTACAATATTCCCATACCCGCCATTATTCATTCCAGCAAAACGCACTCTTCCATCGAAAGCAGATTTTACGGGCTCACCCTCTTTGAGGTTTAGATCCCAACCGGTGTGAAGACGGCTGTATTCGCTTGTCTTTTTGCCTGGTACAGGCATGGTGAATTTGGTAAGAGTATCGATGTAAATTACCTCCGAATTAACCTTTGATTTTTCTGAAGAACTCCAGCCAGCGTAAAGGCTCTTTGTGTTCCAATGTAGGGTGTATGAGCTATTGTCGACGTAAATACTGTCTCCCTCGTTTTCAGTAGTATCAGCAATGATTTTGATCTCCGCCTTTACAGTGAAAGAGGAGAAAAGTAGTGCGGTAAAAAGAATTTGTGCAAGTAGTTTTTTCATATTATTTTTTTTGTGATAAAATCAAGTGAGGTTCATTGTGTGATATGTTGTAACCAATACGAAAGGGTAGTTCCGCTGGGGCATTCGTCGCAAAGGCCTTTTTTAAATCAGGCTGAATACGGCCAGCAAAGAGTCCAATTGGCTTGGTGTATTTCCCGAACAACTGAACATTCCAAGTGGAATCATTTAAAAAGTTAAAGGGAACGCCAGAGTCATCTTGTAAGAGTGTTTTGGTGTTGGCCAAAATAAGATCTCTAATTGTGCTGAATGAAGTTTGGTGCAACAGATAGGAGGCTGCTTTTAAAAACACGCATTTCCCGTTTATTGATTTAATGTAATTTTGCAGTCCAGAATTCTTTTGCAAGCCACCATTGCTAATGTCGGTGGAGATGTATTGAATAATTTTCTTGTGAGTTTGGTCAGGATTACAAAGAGTTAACGTTACTCCGAGCGCCTCAGCTTGAGTTGCCATTTGTTCAGTACCCATTGAGTCCAACTTGAAATATTCAATTTTCGAAACCATCAGTCCTTGGCGTCTTGCATAGAAAAGTAAAAGCGGAAGAGTTCCGTTTAAGTCATTCTGATGCAATTCTGCATTCATGCTTATTGTCATGAAATAGCCACTTCGGTTTGAGGTGTAAAGAGCTTTTTTAATTTTCTTAATGTAATTAAGACAAGATGAATCGGCCTTTAGATCTTTTCCAACAGAACCAATAGGTTCAAGACCAATCATGATTGTTTTTTTACTAGTAGGGAAGAAACAATTTGAGTAGAGGGCGTCGCCTCCTGCAAACGGATAAAATAAAGTCACGCTATCCTTAGGCAGGTAATTCGTCTTCGTTACCCAAGTTTTGATTTTCGAAATTTTATTCGTGTCAACCAAGGCCCATTCGCTGTCTAATTCATTTTTCATATTCAGCCATCCTTGAGAAGTGGCTATTTCTGAATAGTTTTTCATGGGTGCTATGCCAGAAATTATTGACGCGAAATCTGTCAGTAAAGTATCAATAGGAATTTTTACGTCAGCTATTTTTAAAGTATCTGGCTTGACAGGTGCTTTAGGGGCTTCTTTAGGTTTAGTGCTATCGTTGCATCCTGAAATGACAAGAATTGTTATACTTAAGCTAAAAAGGATACTTGCTAAACGTAATTTTCGGATTGTCATAATAATTTTTTGGGTTGCGAAAATAAACTTTATTAACAGTAATTGCAAATAAATTGTTAATAACTACGATCTTTTAATGGCTTGAATGGCTTTGCGGTTTGATTTCCCTGCGAATTTTACTTGTTAAGTTTGCCGAAATATTTTTTTTGCTTATGGAAATGGTTAATTTGAAATCCCAGTATTTAAAGATCAAACCGGAGGTGGATGCCGCAATTCAAAGAGTTATGGATCACGGTATTTTCATCAATGGTCCAGAGGTCAAAGAGTTTCAGTCTAATTTGGAAAAGTATTTAGGGGTAAAGCACGTAATACCATGTGCAAATGGGACAGATGCCCTTCAGATTGCTATGATGGGCTTAGGATTAAAACCTGGCGACGAAGTAATTACGGCTTCATTTACGTATGTAGCTACCGCGGAAGTTATTGCTTTATTGGGATTAGTGCCCGTTTTGGTTGAGGCAAATGAACTCGATTTTACCATTAATCCGCAGGAAATTGAGAAGGCAATTACACCTAAGACCAAAGCAATAGTTCCAGTCCATTTGTTTGGGCAAGGTGCTGACATGAATGCCATTATGGAAATTGCTAAGAAGCACAATTTATTTGTAATTGAAGACACTGCCCAGGCTTTGGGCGCTACTTACAATTTATCGACTGGTGAAAAAGCCGCTTTAGGAACTATTGGAAACATAGGTTGTACGAGCTTTTTCCCTTCGAAAAATTTGGGATGTTTTGGAGATGGCGGTGCGTTATTCACGAATAGTGATGAGTTAGCCGCTAATTTGCGCATGATCGCGAATCACGGACAGAAGGTGCGTTATTATCATGATGTAATAGGAGTGAATTCGCGACTAGATACCATGCAGGCTGCTATTCTCGACATTAAGCTCAAGCACCTAGATGGCTATGCAGACGCGCGCAGAAGTGCTGCAGATGCCTATGATGGTGCGCTGAAGAGTTTGGAAGGTTTAATAACACCAAATCGAATTGAAAACGGAACACACGTTTTCCATCAATATACTTTACGTGTGCTAAATGGAAAAAGAGATGCCTTAAGAAAGCATCTTGAGGATAACGGAGTTCCAAGTATGGTTTATTACCCGTTACCACTTCATTTTCAAAAAGCATTCGAGAGTGAAAGATATCCCAAAGGAGCGATGCCCATAACAGAACTTTTATCGAGCGAGGTTTTGTCACTTCCAATTCATACCGAAATGCAGCCGGAGGAGCAGGAATTTATCATTGAAAAGGTGAAGTCATTTTTCAATGTCTAATGGGTTTTGAAGTGAAAAAAAATGAAGAAATGGGCCTTTTAGCTGTTTTTATTGAAAAAAAAATAGGCCTTGGCTCATATTTTTCAATTTGAAAATCAGTATGTTACATGCCCTTGATAATTTTTTTAAAAAGAAATTCACAATAGTGCTTGTGAATAACAATTCATGATGTACATTTGCACCCCGAATTTTCCGAGTCGTGTACTCGTATTAAAAATAGTGAAATAAAGGAACTTTTATAACAATGCCAACAGTTCAACAGTTAATCAAAAAAGGTCGCACACCAAAGACCTATCGCAGTAAATCAGCTGCCTTAACCTCATGTCCACAGCGTCGTGGGGTTTGTACTAAAGTGTACACCACTACTCCTAAGAAACCAAACTCGGCATTACGTAAAGTAGCTAAGGTTCGTTTAACGAATGGTTTTGAAATCATCGCTTACATCGGTGGTGAAGGACACAACCTACAAGAGCATAGCATTGTATTGGTTCGTGGTGGTCGTGTTAAAGATTTACCAGGTGTTCGTTACCACATCGTTCGTGGAGCTTTAGATACTGCCGGTGTAAACGGTCGTGGTCAAAGAAGATCTAAGTACGGTACGAAGCGTCCAAAAGTTAAAAAATAATCGCATTAAGAATATTTTGCAATGAGAAGAAGAAAAGCCAAAAAAATTGCGGTACTTCCAGATCCGAAGTTCAACGAGGTTACTGTAACGAAGTTCGTAAATAATTTAATGCTTCAAGGAAAGAAAGGGGTAGCCTTTTCAATCTTTTATGACGCAATCGATCGTGTAGCTACTAAGACTAGCGAAGATGGATTAGAGATTTGGAAGAAAGCGCTAGAGAACGTTACTCCAGCTGTAGAGGTTAGAAGCCGCCGCGTAGGTGGAGCGACTTTCCAAATTCCTTCACCAATTCGTGAAGATCGTAAGAATTCAATGGCAATGAAATGGTTAATCGGATACTCTCGCAAGAGAAACGAGAAGAGCATGGCTGAGAAATTAGCTAACGAAATCGTAGCAGCGTCAAAGGGTGAGGGTTCAGCTTTCAAAAAGAAAGAAGACGTTCACAGAATGGCAGAAGCAAATAAAGCATTCTCACATTTCCGTTTCTAAATAAGACAAAGAAGAAAGTATGTCACGCGACCTTTTATATACAAGAAATATTGGAATTGCTGCCCACATTGATGCGGGTAAGACAACGACTACAGAGCGTATTCTTTATTATGCTGGTGTAAACCACAAAATTGGAGAAGTTCACGACGGTGCCGCAACAATGGACTGGATGGCGCAAGAGCAGGAGCGTGGTATTACCATTACTTCAGCAGCCACTACAGTTGATTGGATGTACCGCAACCAATCTTATCACATTAATATCATCGACACTCCTGGTCACGTTGACTTTACCGTTGAGGTAAATCGTTCATTGCGTGTATTAGATGGATTGGTGTTTTTGTTTTCTGCAGTAGATGGAGTAGAGCCTCAGTCGGAAACGAACTGGCGTTTGGCTAACAACTACAACGTTGCTCGTATCGGATTCGTTAACAAAATGGATCGTCAAGGAGCAGACTTTTTGAACGTTGTGAAGCAAGTGAAAGAAATGTTAGGAAGCAATGCAGTTCCATTGCAATTACCTATCGGTGCTGAAGATGATTTCACTGGTGTTGTTGATTTGATCAACTTCCGTGGAATGATTTGGAATGAGCATGACAAAGGAATGACTTACCAAGAGGTAGATATTCCAGCGGATATGATGGATGAGGCTTTAGAGTATCGCGAGAAACTTCTAGAAGCGGTTGCAGAGTATGACGAGTCTTTGATGGAGAAATTCTTCGAAGACCCAAACAGCATGACAGAGCGTGAAATTCTTGACGCACTTCGCAAAGCTGTTATCGATATGAAGATTGTTCCAATGGTGTGTGGTTCTTCTTTCAAAAACAAAGGAGTTCAAACCATGTTGGATTTGGTTATGGAGTTAATGCCATCACCTTTAGATAAAGAAAGTATTACGGGTACTCACCCTGATACTGGTGAAGAGTTAACGCGTCGTCCATCTTTAGATGAGCCGTTCGCAGGTTTAGCTTTCAAAATTGCAACAGACCCATTCGTAGGACGTTTAGCATTTACTCGCGCATACAGCGGGAAGTTAGATGCAGGTTCTTATGTGTTGAATGCACGTAGCGGAAACAAAGAGCGTATCTCACGTATCTTCCAAATGCATGCGAACAAGCAGAATCCAATTGAAGTTTTAGGTGCTGGAGATATTGGAGCAGTAGTTGGTTTTAAGGATATTAAAACTGGAGATACGTTGTGTGATGAAAAGCATCCAATCGTTCTTGAGTCAATGGTATTCCCAGAGCCGGTTATTGGTTTAGCAATTGAGCCAAAGACACAAGCAGACAGTGATAAGTTAGGTATGGCTTTGGCTAAATTAGCTGAAGAGGATCCAACGTTCCGTGTGCGCACAGACGAAGAGACTAGTCAAACAGTAATCTCGGGTATGGGTGAGTTGCACTTGGAAATCATCATCGACCGTCTTCGTCGTGAGTTTAAAGTGGAGTGTAATCAAGGTGCACCTCAAGTATCTTACAAAGAAGCTATCACTGCGGCGTCAAATCACAGAGAAGTATTCAAGAAGCAATCGGGTGGTCGTGGTAAGTTCGCAGATATTGTAATCAATATCGGACCGAACGACGATGCTGAGAAGAGCGGATTGGTATTCGTAAATAACATTAAAGGTGGTAACATTCCTCGTGAATTTATCCCTTCTATTGAAAAAGGATTTAAGGAAGCAATGATCAACGGAGTATTGGCCGGATACAACATCGACACAATGAGAGTTGAGTTGAATGATGGATCATTCCACGCGGTTGACTCGGACGCACTTTCGTTTGAATTGTGTGCTAAGATGGCTTTCCGTGAGGCAGCTCCTAAGTGTAAGCCAATCATTCTTGAGCCAATCATGAAGCTTGAAATCGTTACTCCATCTGAAAACATGGGTGATGTTATCGGTGACTTGAACAAGCGTCGTGGTATGATTGAAGGAACAAGTGAGCGTAGCGGTGCAACTGTTATCAGTGGTAAAGTGCCTCTTTCTGAAATGTTTGGTTATGTGACTGACTTACGAACCATTACTTCAGGACGTGCAACTTCTTCAATGGAATTCAACAATTACGCTCCAGCTCCTAACAACGTAGCTGAAGTAGTAATCGCAAAAGCAAAAGGCAAAAACGCATAATATATAGAACCTAGATGGCTCAAAAGATTAGAATTAAATTAAAGTCCTACGATCACAACTTAGTAGATAAGTCTGCTGAGAAAATTGTGAAGACTGTGAAGTCGACCGGGGCTGTTGTAAACGGACCAATTCCGTTGCCAACACACAAACGCATTTACACAGTGCTTCGTTCACCGCACGTGAACAAGAAAGCGCGTGAACAGTTCGAATTGAATTCGTACAAGCGTTTATTAGACATTTACAGCTCTTCATCGAAAACTGTAGATGCATTGATGAAGCTAGAATTGCCTAGCGGAGTAGAAGTAGAAATCAAAGTTTAACAATTAAATACACAGACACATGCCAGGCATAATTGGTAAAAAAATCGGTATGACTAGCGTCTACAGTGCCGCTGGGAAAAATATCCCATGCACAGTGATAGAAGCTGGTCCATGTGTAGTGACCCAAGTAAGAACCTTGGAAAAGGATGGCTATACCGCTGTTCAGCTAGCATACGGCGAAAAGAAGGAGAAAAACACTTCTAAGCCAATGCAAGGTCACTTCAAAAAAGCTGGAACAACTCCAAAGCGTTTTATCGCTGAGTTCCATGACTTCGCAGATGAAAAGAACTTAGGTGATGTTGTAACAATCACTGAGTTATTCACCGAAGGAGAGAACGTAGATGTGATCGGAACTTCGAAAGGAAAGGGATTCCAGGGTGTTGTAAAGCGCCACGGATTCAGTGGAGTAGGAGAAAGCACACACGGTCAGCACAACCGTTTACGTGCACCGGGTTCATTAGGAGCGTCGTCAGACCCATCACGTGTATTCAAAGGAATGCGCATGGCAGGTCGCACAGGTGGAAACCAACGCACACTGCAAAACTTGGAAGTTATTAAGGTATTGGCCGATGAGAATTTGATTCTTGTTAAAGGTGCAATCCCAGGATACAATGGTTCAACCGTTTATATCATTAAGTAATATGAAACTGGATATATTCAACATACAAGGTCAAAAGACGGGAAGCTCCGTTGAACTTGACGCAGAAGTATTCGGAATCGAACCGAATGACCACGCGATTTACTTAGATGTAAAACGTTACCTAGCTGCTCAACGCACAGGAACGCACAAGACTAAGCACAGAGGTGAGATTCACGGTTCTACGAAGAAATTACATAAGCAAAAAGGTACTGGTGGTGCTCGTAAGGGTAGTGCAAAGAATCCGTTGTTCCGTCAAGGAGGTAGCGTATTCGGTCCACGTCCAAGAGCGTACGATATCAAAGTGAACAGAAGCACAACTCGTTTGGCTCGCGCTTCAGCATTAAGCTACAAAGCAAAAGAAAACGGAATTATGTTAGTGGATGCTTTATCTTTTGATAAGCCAAAGACAAGCGAATTTTTGAATGTATTAAAGAATCTTTCTTTGAACAGTCGTAAATCTCTTATCCTTATCCCAGAAAGAAACGATAGCCTTTATTTGAGCTCACGCAACATTCAGGGCGCTAACGTGCAAATCGCTAGCATGGTGAATACCTATGACATTATGAACAGTCATCAGATTGTTTTCGTAGGGAACGCACACGAAATGGTAACTAACATTCTTAAAAAATAACTGTCATGAGCGAAATCCTTATTCGACCATTGGTTACGGAGAAAATGACCGGAATCCAAGAAAAGCAAGGCAAGTACGGCTTCGTGGTAGCATTGACCGCTAATAAGATTGAAATCAAAAAAGCGATCGAGAAAAACTACGGTGTGACAGTTATGCAAATCAACACCCTTCGTTACGACGGTAAGACAAAATACCGCAACACAAAGGCAGGAATTGTTTCTGGAAGAAGCGCGAGCTACAAGAAGGCCATCGTGAAGTTGGCTGCAGGTGAAACAATTGATTTTTATTCTAACATCTAACAGAAGAGGAAATGGGCATTAAGAAATTAAATCCGGTAACGCCAGGTACTCGCTTCAAAGTGGCTTCCACTTTCGAAGAGTTGACTACCGACCGTCCATACAAGCCTTTAGTGGTAACATTAAAGAAGACTGGTGGACGTAACAACCAAGGTAAGCGCACTATGCGTATGATTGGTGGCGGTCACAAACGTAACTACCGTCTTATCGACTTCAAAAGAGACAAACACGGAATCGAGTGTACAGTAATGACAATCGAGTACGATCCAAACCGTTCAGCACGTATTGCACTTGTGGAATACGCTGATGGAGAAAAGCGCTACATCATTTCACCTGCGGGTTTAACGGTTGGTATGAAGCTTTCAAGCGGAACGGGAAGCGCACCTGAAATGGGGAATGCGATGACATTGAGTGAAATTCCTTTGGGAACAGTCATTCACAACATCGAGTTGCGTCCAGGTAAAGGTGGGTCAATGGCGAGAAGCGCTGGTTCATACGCACAATTGAGTGCTCGTGACGGTGATTATGCTATTATTACTCTTCCTTCAGGTGAAACACGTAAGATCTTAGCGAAATGTATTGCTACTATCGGAACAGTTTCAAACGGAGAGCACAACTTGACTCGCTCAGGTAAGGCAGGAAGAAGCCGTTGGTTAGGTCGTCGTCCACGTGTTCGTGGTGTTGCAATGAATCCGGTGGATCACCCGATGGGTGGTGGTGAAGGACGTCAGTCTGGAGGTATCCCAAGATCACGCAAAGGAACGCCTGCTAAAGGATTAAAGACGCGCAAAAGCAAAAAGCCGTCAAGTAAATTTATCATTGAACGTAGAAAGAAATAATTGAGAAATGGCTAGGTCACTAAAAAAACCACCTTTTGTACACTACAAGCTTCAAATGCGCGTAGAAGATGCCCAAGAAAACGCGAAAAAAGGCGTTATCAAAACATGGAGCAGAGCTTCAACCATCACACCTCAGTTTGTTGGTTTGACGATTGCAGTGCACAATGGTAAGCAATTCATTCCTGTATATGTTACAGAGAACATGGTTGGACACAAACTTGGAGAGTTTTCTCCAACACGCACCTTCCGTGGACACGGTGGAAATAGAAAATAACGAACAATCCCGATAAATACAACAAGACTATGGGAGCTCGCAAAAGAGAAATGGCCAACGCGATAAAAGAGCAGATGAAAAAAACTGCCATCGCTAAATTGAATGATCATCCGACATCACCGCGCAAAATGCGTTTGGTTGCAGATATTATTCGTGGAAAAGAAGTAGGTGCTGCTTTAAATATTTTAAAGTTCACTCGTACAGTTAGTGCAATGCCTTTAGAAAAGCTTTTACGCTCTGCTATGGCAAACTGGCAAGCTAAGAATGAAGGAAGCGATATAGCTGAATCAAATGTAATCGTGAAAGAAATTCGTGTAGACGTTTCTCGCACTTTGAAAAGAATCAGCCCAGCTCCGCAAGGAAGAGCTCACCGCATACGTAAGCGTAGCAACCACGTGACAATCATTCTCGATAAAAAATAATTAAAAGAGATAAAAGAAATGGGACAAAAGTGTAATCCAATAGGCCTCCGTTTAGGTTTCATCAAGGGATGGGACAGCAATTGGTTTGGTGGAAAAAGCTACGGAGAAAAAATCGTTGAAGACGATAAAATCCGCAAATACTTGATGGCGCGTTTGAAGAAAGCGTCTGTATCCAAAATTATTATTGAGCGAACGCTTAAGTTGGTAACCGTTACTATCAACACAGCTCGTCCAGGTGTAATCATCGGAAAACAAGGTTCTGAAGTAGATAAGTTAAAAGAAGAGTTGAAAAAGTTGACTGGAAAGGACGCTCAAATCAACATCTTTGAAATCAAACGTCCAGAAATCGATGCTCGTTTAGTAGCTGAAGGTATCTGCCGCCAGATTGAAGGACGTATCTCCTACAGAAGAGCAACTAAAATGGCTATCAGTTCAGCAATGAAATTGGGTGCAGAAGGAATCAAAGTTACAATTTCTGGACGTGTAAACGGAGCTGAGATTGCTAGAAGTGAGACCTACAAAGAAGGACGTACTCCTTTGCATACACTTCGTGCAGACATCGATTACCATCATGCAGAAGCTCACACTAGCTACGGTCGTATTGGTTTGAAAGTTTGGATTTGTCGCGGTGAGGTTTTCGGAAAGCGTGATCTTTCTCCAAACTTCGGACAAGCTGCTCAACAACAAAAGCGTCCAGCGAATGCCGGTGGTGGTGGAAACGATCGCCGCGGAGGAAGAAGATAATATTAAAACATTACGATTATGTTACAGCCCAAAAGGACCAAATATAGAAAGCAACAGAAAGGCAAAATCAAAGGAATTGCCTACAGAGGATCGCAATTGGCTTTCGGTAGCTTCGCTATCAAAACCATGGACGAAGGATTCATCACATCACGTCAACTTGAAGCAGCGCGTGTAGCTTTAACACGTTTCATGAAGCGTGAGGGTAAAGTGTGGATTCGTATTTTCCCAGACAAGCCTATCACAGCTAAACCAGCCGAGGTGCGTATGGGTAAAGGTAAAGGAGCCCCAGACCATTGGGTAGCAGTAGTTAAACCAGGAAGAATTCTTTTCGAAGCAGAAGGAGTTTCTCTGGAAACCGCTCAAGAGGCACTAAGATTGGCAGCACAAAAATTACCTTGCCGCACTAAATTTATTGTTCGTCCAGATTATACCGAATAAGACATGAAAGCATCAGACTACAGAAATATGACCACGGAAGACTTAAATGCTCAGGTCATGGAAAAAAAAGCGGAACTTGCGAAAATGTTGTTTAACCACACAGTAGCAGGAACAGAGAACCCAATGGTATTACGTGCGAAGCGCCGCGAAATTGCGCGAATTCACACGGTTATCAACGAAATGAAAAACAACCATTAATCCTACTCAAGTAATGGAAAGGAATCTAAGAAAAGAAAGAACCGGCACTGTGACATCTAACAAGATGGACAAAAGCATCGTGGTTGCAGTTGAAATGAAGATTATGCACCCGAAATACGGAAAGTTCGTGAAGCAAACGAAGAAATTCATGGCTCACGATGAAACCGGAGAATGCGGAATAGGTGACGTAGTTAAAATCATGGAGACACGACCAATGAGCAAGCTTAAGCGCTGGAGAATGGTTGAAGTTATTGAAAAAGCGAAATAATCGAATAAAGATTAGAAGGATATGATACAGAACGAATCCAGACTTAAGGTTGCAGACAACAGCGGAGCGAAAGAAGTGCTCGTAATACGCGTGTTGGGTGGTACCCGTCGTCGATATGCATCAGTAGGTGACCAAGTAGTGGTTACTGTTAAAGATGCCATGCCTAGCGGCAACGTGAAAAAAGGTGTTGTTTCGAAAGCAGTTATTGTTCGCACGAAAAAAGAAGTTCGTCGCGGAGATGGTAGCTACATTCGTTTCGATGACAATGCAGTAGTGTTGTTGAATGCACAAGGAGAAATGAGAGGAACCCGTATTTTCGGCCCAGTGGCTCGTGAATTACGTGAGAAAGACTACATGAAAATTGTTTCTTTGGCTCCTGAAGTACTATAAACGAAGTAAATAGATAGCGAGATGTTCAAGCGACTCAAAATAAAAAAAGGCGATATGGTAGTGGTAACTGCCGGTAATCACAAAGGCGAAAAAGGACTTGTGATTGCAGTAGATCGCGACAATGACAGAGTTACTGTTGAAGGGGTAAATATGATTTCCCGTCACCGTAAACCATCTGCACAAAACCCTCAAGGCGGAATTGAAAAACGCGAAGCGGCCATGCACATTAGCAATGTAATGTTAATTGATGCAGCTGGTAATGCGACACGTGTTGGAAAAGCCCGCAATGAAGAAGGAAAGTTAGTAAGAATCTCTAAAAAATCAGGGGAGGTAATCAAATGAACTATCAACCAAGATTAAGATCAAAGTACGAGGCTGAAATCAAGACGAATCTTCAGAAACGTTTTGAATATTCTTCAAACATGCAAGTTCCTAGCATCACGAAGATTTGCCTAAACCAAGGTATTGGTAAAGCTACTGCAGACAAGAAATTAGTAGATGCAGCTGTGGAGGAGATGACACTGATAAGCGGACAACGCGCAGTGGCTACCTACTCTACAAAGGATATCTCTAACTTCAAATTGCGTAAAGGCGTTCCTATCGGAGCAAGAGTTACATTGCGTGGAAACATGATGTATGAATTCTTAGATCGTTTGATCGCTGTTGCTCTTCCAAGAACGCGTGACTTCCGTGGTGTTAAGTCTTCAGGATTTGATGGACGTGGAAACTTCACCTTCGGCGTGAAAGAGCAAATCATTTTCCCAGAGATTGATCTGGAGAAAGTAAAAGCAATCAATGGAATGGACATCACGTTCGTTACGAATGCTAAAACAAACGAAGAGGCAAAAGCTCTTCTTGAAGAATTTGGATTTCCTTTCGTAAAATAATAAGATTAGAAAGAATGGCAAAAGAATCAATGAAAGCCCGCGAGCGCAAGCGTATCGCACTGGTTGAAAAATATGCTAAGAAGCGCGAAGAGCTTAAAGCAGCAGGTGATTGGGATGCACTTCAAAAACTTCCAAAAAACAGTAGCGCTGTGCGTGTTCACAACCGCTGCATGTTGACTGGTAAGCCAAGAGGTTATATGCGTCAATTCGGATTATGTCGTAACCAATTCCGCGAATTGGCTCTGAACGGATTGATCCCAGGTGTTAAAAAAGCAAGTTGGTAATAATTAAGAATAGAAGAACATGGTTACTGATCAAATAGCAGATTATTTGACTCGCATTCGAAACGCTCAGAAAGCTCGCCATAAGGTGGTTGAGATTCCTGCTAGCAATTTGAAGAAGGAAATTACAAAAATCCTCCACGAGTCAGGATACATCTTGAATTTTAAATTCGAAGAAGGTGCTCCAGGTGTGATTAAAATCGCTTTAAAATACGATTTCAAATCTAAACAACCTGCGATTGCTAAAATCGATAGAATATCTTCTCCGGGACACCGTAAATATGCTGGCGCAGACGATTTGCCTCGTGTATTAAACGGACTTGGAATAGCGGTTATGTCTACTTCAAAAGGAGTAATGACAGATAAGAAAGCCCGTCAGGAGAAAGTAGGCGGAGAAGTATTGTGTTACGTATATTAAGAACTAGAAAAAAATTGACCCATGTCAAGAATAGGTAAAAACCCAATTCCATTACCAAAAGACGTTAACGTTGTTTTGGAGAATGGCGTAGTTAAGGTGAAGGGGCTGAAAGGTGAGTTGTCTCAAGAGGTTGATTCTTCAATAACAATTGAAATCGGCGAAACAGAGATCGTTTGCACTCGCTCTAGCGACCACAAAGACGTTCGTGCGAAACACGGATTGTACCGCTCGCTAATAAACAACATGATTGTTGGGGTTAGCACAGGCTGGAAAAAAGATTTGGAAATGATCGGTGTTGGTTACCGTGC
>JBEIFO010000007.1:0-19586 GCA_040382375.1 Crocinitomicaceae bacterium | reverse complement strand
TCCTATTTATGCCATTTATGGTTTTGTGAGATTCGCAGATGAAATTGTAGATACATTTCACGATTACGAGAAGCAGGAGCTCATGGCGCGTTTCCGGAAAGACACGGTACTTGCAATTGAAGAGCGTATTTCATTGAACCCCATTTTAAATGCCTTTCAACATACTTTTCACAAGTATAATTTGGAGTGGGAACTTGTCGATACTTTTTTGAAGAGCATGGAAATGGACCTTCATCAAATAGAACACGACCAAAACTCCTATGAAAATTATATTCTCGGATCTGCTGAAGTAGTTGGACTCATGTGTTTGCATGTTTTTGTAAACGGAAATCAGTTGGAATATGAAAAGCTAAAGCCCTCTGCTATGAAGCTCGGTGCGGCATTCCAAAAAATCAACTTCCTGCGCGACTTGCATGCAGATTACAATGCCTTGGGCAGAATTTATTTCCCGAATGTCGACATGAATCAATTCGACGAATCTGCGAAAAAGACGATTGAAAAAGAAATAAAGGAAGATTTTAGACTTGCATACATTGGAGTGCTTCAGCTTCCAAAAGAAGCAAGATTCGGAGTGCTCATTGCATTCAAATATTATTACAACCTGTTTTTAAAAATTCAAGCGCTTCCATGTGATCGAATTTTGAAAGAACGCATTCGCGTGGCAAACCCAAAGAAAATAGCACTTATTGCAAAAATATATTTACAACACAACCTAAATCTATTGTAATGAAATTGTTTGTCAGATTTATATTGATTGTGTTTTTCTTAGCAGGCAATTCAACATTACCATTTGCACAAGAGATTGCCTGTCAAAAACTTTTTATTTCGGCTCAAAATGAATCTGCGAAGAAAGAATTTTACAATCATTGCGCAAATCTAACCAACCGAAACAATACCCAAGAGGCCTATTTCGGAGTGGCAACCGCTATGTATGCAGAACTTGTTTCTAATCCGGCAGATAAACTCAGTTATTTCAGCCAAGGAAAAGATAAAATTGAAAAAGCAATTGCCAATGACTACTGGAACGAAGAACTTCGATTCCTCCGATACTCTGTGCAAGACAAAGCGCCTTGGATGCTTCAATACCACGACAAACTAGAGGAAGATTCATACTACATATACCTATCTCTTGCTTCAGGTAAAATAAACAAAACCAAAGCGTTTTGGAAAATAGTCGTTCAGTTTATGATTCAAAGCGGCAACATCAGCGATGACCTAAAATCTAAATACAATCAACTATAATGGAGTTTGTTGTTTTAGTGGATGAGCAAGATAACCCCATCGGGAAAATGGAAAAACAGCAGGCCCATATTGAGGGTTTATTGCATCGCGCTTTTTCCATTTTTATTTTCAACTCCGAGAAAAAATTACTGCTTCAAAAACGCGCTTCTTCTAAATATCATTGTGGTGGTTTATGGACAAACTCTTGCTGCTCACACCCAAGAGAAAACGAAAACATTCAAGACGCTGCCAATCGTCGACTTGCTGAAGAAATGGGAATGCAATGCTCTTTAAAGCCTATTTTTACTTTCATGTACAGAGCTGAGTTCGACAACGGTTTAATCGAGCATGAATTCGACCATGTTTTTTTCGGAGAATCTGATCAAAATCCTAAAATCAACCCTGAAGAAGTGGAAACGTATAGATACATAGCCATGGAAGACCTTCAACAAGAAGTAAAGGAATTTCCCCAAAATTTTACTCCTTGGTTCATCATAGCCCTTGACAGAGTCCTTGCATTTAATTCTACTCAAGTATGACAATCAACATAGCCCTAATAATTATTACATTTATGATCATGGAAGGCATGGCTTGGCTTACTCATAAATTCGTCATGCACGGATTTATGTGGTATTTCCACGAAGACCACCACCAACCTTCTCCAGGATTTTTCGAAAAAAACGATGTCTTCTTTTTAATTTACGCTATACCCAGTTGGCTCCTGATCATGTTTGGAATGATGAACGGTAATGATTTCCGCACGTTCATTGGATTTGGGATTTTGGCCTATGGCATCGGTTATTTCTTAGTTCATGAAGTTCTGATACATCGAAGATTCAGCTGGTTCGACAATACTGACAACCTTTATTTCCGAGCGATTCGAAAAGCACATAAAGTTCACCACAAAAATCAATTTAAAGAAGAAGGTGAATGTTTCGGCATGCTCATCGTTCCTATGAAATATTTCAAAGCGGAACTAAAATTTAAACAAGCAAAGGCCACTAAATGAAATCGAGCTACGCTTACATACTCGTAGACCTTTTCTGCTTAGCCGGTCCATTCTTATTGAGTTTTCACAAAAGCGTAGCTTTCTACAAAAATTTCAAAGCCCTTTTCATTGGACTTTTGGTGATGTTTTCAGTTTACCTTCCTTGGGATATTTTATTCACTCATTGGGGGATTTGGAATTTCAATGCGACATATACCCTGCACTACCGCTGGTTCTTACTTCCCCTTGAAGAATGGCTTTTCTTCATTGCTGTTCCCTTTGCATGCGTATTCACTTTCGAATGTGTTCGACACTTTAAAAAATCGGCTCCTTCAAAAACATTCACAACAATTTCCGCAACAACCATTTTGCTAATTTCCTCATGCCTCTGCGTTTACTCAGGAGTCAAAGAACTTTGGTATACATTCAGCGCAACACTTCTTTGCAGTGCGTTACTACTGTTCCACATTCAACGTCGATCGGAATTTCTTGGTTACTTCCTCTTTGCGTGGTTCATTCTGCTTATTCCTTTTTACATATCGAATGGTATACTAACAGGACTCCATTTTTATGATTATCCTCTGATTAACACTAACCAAGTAAACATCACGGAAGCCATTGTGCGTTACAACAATCAGTTCAATCTCGGAATTCGAATCTGGAGTGTTCCAATTGAAGATTTTTTCTATGGATTAGCAATGGTGCTTCTGACACTTACTCCCTATGAATATTTCCGGTTGAAAGGAAAAGCTAAAACTCAACTATGATCGGATGGTGATCTGAGAACCCAGCATCACTCGTTTTATAATTCCGCACACTCAAACCTTTGCTGTGCATAATGTAGTCAATACGCAAGCCGAACAACGGACCTTTGTAGGTGGTTCCTATTCCTGAGCCACCTTCTTTAAAACCATCTGTTAAAATTCTCGTCAAACGGTTGTATGTATATGAAATAGGAGTGTCGTTAAAATCTCCTGCCAAAATAACTTTAAACCTGCATGATTCAATATGCGCAGCAAGAACATCGACTTGTTTGGAACGCTTAAGTGATGATCGATAAAGTTGAACGAGTAGAGGTTTACTCTCATTCTGAATTTCATTCATATCTATTTTCTCGTCAAATAATTCCAACGACTTCTTCTTCAGTCTGAAACTCTGCAAATGAGCATTGTAAATGCGAATCGTATCACTTCCAACCAAAACATCTACGTAAATACAAAAATTATTTACCTCGTTTTCAAAAGGGACTTGACCCCTGCTCAATACTGGATAATTCGTGAAAATAAGTAATCCAAATCTACCTCCGTCTGAAAGGACATGAGTTGTTCGTTCATGAACTGAATAGTCCGGGAGAATATTATTTCGCGACTGCTCCGAAAGAAAATCCCCTCCTTTTGTGTTCCAATAGCATTCCTGCAAACAAAGAATATTCGGTTTTACATTTTGGATTTCTGAAAGAACAGCATCTCTGTTTTTTTTAGCGTTCTCACCATCGTAATAACCCATTAGATGAGTGTTGTGCGTCATTACGACCATGCCCAAACCCGAAGTAGATTTTTCCGAACCCGAGTTAAAATTGAAAAAAGAAAGGAAATCAGGTAATGATAATGCAAAGAAAATTCCAAATACAATTAACCATTTCCATTCTTTTCGAAAAGCCATTATTACAGCAGACAACAAAAACAAGACGAAAAGCGGCCAAAAAAATAATCCCAATACGCTAACAAACATGAAAACACCTGGGTTAAAATGGGATGAGGCGTAAGACAAAAAATAGCAAGAAATCACAACCAAGCTCAAGAGACGAAATGCAAAACGCATGGCCTTACCTAAGTGGCTCAATTTCTTGATCTCTTTTCCGGGCGATTCCATTACTTCTCTTTGTGTTGTTCCAAGAATTGTTTTTCCTTTACCGACAGACTTTCAAATCCTGAACGCGAAATTTTATCTAAAATTGAGTTTAAATAATCCTCTTTCAATTTTCGCTCAGCGTTAAACTCCTCGTCTGTTTGAAACCGTTTATTGCTTCGCTTAACAGTTAAATTAGGTGCAGGCCTAAACCACAATAACATTTTTTTAATCCAATTCATTTTTACCCAATCAAATTTTTCTAGAACCGTTATTACAAAACCTCCCAACGCGCCTCCTATATGTGCAAAGAGAGATAAGTTTCGTGCCTCATAATTCCATACATCTACTATTTCCAAAAGTAAAAACACGGCGCATCCTAACCAAAAAGACACATCTCTTTTATGACTATTTCCGATGTCAGCAAACAACCAACCCACCCAAAGGGCGGTTATTCCAGCAGAAGCGCCAATCAAAGACACTTCCTTTTCGAACAAACCAAGAAATAATAATCCACCTAAAGCTCCTGAAACCCAATAAATCAAGGCGCCTAAACCAATATACCTATCCTTCGACCAATAAATCAAGAGCAATAACAAGAGATAATTCCAAATAAAATGACTAACCTCCGCATGAAAAAAACTGTAGGTTAGCCACGTCCAAAACCAAGTTGCCGATTCACTCTTTGTTGAAAATCCAACAAATGAATCAAAGGCAGAAACATCAGCAGCACCATTATAATTAACTGAGAGAAGTACAATCAAAAGACGAATAATAAATCCAAATGCCAGCAGAGCGCTTAGCAATTTCAACCCGATAGAACTCGCGCGAAAACGATCTACCATACTTTCGAATTTTTCTGCCAATACTTGAGCAGAAGATAACCGAAAAGCATACCGCCCAAATGCGCATAATGCGCCACATTATCACCCGTGGTTTGTCGCATAGCTAAATAGAATTCTATGGCTCCATAGATCATAACGAAATATTTCGCCTTAAGAGGAATGGGCGGAAAGAGTAACATTAATTCTGTATTCGGGAAGAGCATTCCAAAACCCAACAGAACGCCGAATACAGCACCAGATGCGCCAACTACACCTGTATTAATTGCAGAATACAATTCAACCATTTGCACCTTATAGGCTTTCCCTTCTTCTAGCCCTGTAATCATAACCTGATAAATTTCTCTATCGGTTAGTGCATTCATCATCTTTTGAATTTCAATATAGCTGACCCCCATGTGCAAGAAGAAAGCACCGACGCCACATGTCAAATAATAAATTACGAATTTCTTTGTCCCCCAATAATTTTCAAGAGCAGTCCCGAATAAATACAACGCATACATATTGAAAAAAATGTGTGTGAAGTCACTCATCGAATGCATGAACATGTGGGTTACTATTTGCCAAGGCCGAAAATTCGGACTTGCAAAATAATAGCCTGTCAAGGCATCATTCAATCCCGGAACAACAAAACATGCTAAGTAGATCAGAACATTAATAATGATGATGTTCTTAACCGCCGGAGTCAAATTCATTCTCATAGTTTTATTTTCCTAATTGGTCTTCTAAATGATCTATTCCAAATGTTAAAGCAATGGGTTTTCCATCAGGTGCGTAATTTTTATTCTCGCATGTATTCCAACGAATAAGCATATCAAGCATCTCAGGAGACGTTAACATTTGACCTTTTCTAACAGACAATCTGCGCGTATAATCCTTAAGCAAATTCATTCGTAAATCAGGTCCTTCAACCCCTATTCTCAGACTCTCTAAAACCAATTCAACAAAATTCAAGGCCGCTTGCTCATCAAGACTAGCCGGCGCTGCTATAATCTCAGATTCTCCTTCCAAATTCAATTCAAATCCGAAAGAGGCCAATAATACATCGTGATCTTGAAGCAGCGAAATGTCCTTGGGTTGAACATGCAACTGAATAGGAAATAACAACTGTTGCGCGACAAACGAATGACTATTCTGATTGGAATGCTCTTCAAACAAAACTTGCCAATGCAACCGAGTTTGATGGAACATCTTGAACTCAGAATTTATTTCACAACCTATAATTACTCGTCCTATTTGAAAAGGAGTTCCACCTTCCCATTCATCTGAATCGAAACCAATTTCTTCCTGCTGAACTTCACTTTCCTTTTCAAATCCGAAGCCAGCCTGTGCAAATTGCTCCATCCAATTCCGTGATTTTTGTTGCCACGAATCTGATTTCTGAAAAGGATTGAAATCATGGTCCACATCTACCTGAGGCACGCGTACCGAGCCCGGGCTAGCCTGTGTCAGAGGAATATTTTCTTGCTCGAAATCGAGCGAAGGTGCAACTTGATTCTTTCCCAGTCCTCTTCTCACAGCCGCATGCAACAAAGCGTGAATGCTACGCTCATCTTGGAACTTAATTTCCGTCTTCGTCGGATGAATATTAATATCTATAGTTGAAGGGGGGACGTCTAATGCTATTAAATAAAAAGGAAAACTTCCTGAAGGAAGAATTTGATCGTAGGCCTGCTGAACGGCATGATTCAAGAAAGGACTTTTAATGAATCGCTGATTCACAAAAAAATATTGATCCCCTCTTGTTCGCTTCGCTATCTCAGGTCTTCCAACAAATCCAGAAATGCGAACAATCTCTGTGTCTTCATCTAATTGAATGAGCTGATCGTTGTATTTATTTCCAAAGACATGAACCAGTCTTTGTTTCAAATTAGACTTCGGCAAATCGAAAACAACATTCCCATTGTGTGTAAGAACAAAATGAACATCGGGATGCGTTAATGCTACGCGCTCAAATTCATCAATAATATGCCGAAATTCAATTGCATCTGTTTTCAGAAAATATCTTCGTGCCGGAATGTTAAAGAATAAATTTCGAATGGAAAAAACAGACCCCTTCGATGCTTCAACAGCATCGTTAGCCAAAATTTTACCTCCCTCCATTTCGATACGCACACCTTTCTCGTCCTCTTCACGCTTGGTTATCAATTCAACCTGAGCAACAGAAGCAATACTCGCTAACGCCTCACCGCGAAATCCCTTGGTGGTAATATTGAAAAGATCTTCTGCCTTGCGAATTTTTGAGGTTGCGTGACGCTCAAAACAAAGTTGCGCATCTACTTCACTCATTCCCTTTCCGTCATCAATAACTTGAATGAGTGTTTTTCCAGAATCCTTTATAACAACGCGAACTTGTGTAGCCTCGGCGTCTACTGCGTTTTCAACCAACTCCTTTACTACCGAAGACGGACGCTGAACCACTTCCCCAGCAGCAATTTGATTGGAAACCTGATCAGAAAGTAATTGTATCACACCCGAACTATTCATCTTTCAAATTTACAACAGAACACACCGATTGAGTGCTTACAATTATTCACTTTATATGCGCCCCTCCAAGACTGTTTCCACAGACTCGGTTTCTCCGCGCCAATCAATAATTTTTTGAATAACAAGGTCCACTGTTTTATCTGGACAAGACGCGCCGCTTGTTACGACCAGTTTTAAATTCTCTGCAAAAAGAAGAGAAGGAACAATCTCTTCTTCCTTCAATAATGAAAAATTGAAAACAGTTGCTTTTTGATTTGAAATAAGATCATCAGAATTGCGCACAAAATAAACAGGCATGTTTTGACCCAATATTGTAGCAATCTGAATCGTATTTGAAGAGTTAAAACCACCTACAACCACTCCGAGCTGCGCACCACTTTCCAACACACCTAATGTGGCGTTTTGATTGTCGTTCGTTGCATAGCACAGGGTGTCCCGTGTGTCAGTAGTGGCTTCTTCACCATACATTTCCACAACAATATCTCTTAAATAAGCGGCAATCTCTTGCGTTTCACTGGCCAACATAGTGGTTTGATTAACCACTCCTATTTTTTTCAAATCCCTTGAAACCGAGAATCCATTTGAATATTTATTGGCGAAATCTATTTGAAATTGCTCTTCACTCAATTCTCTTCGAATGTATTTACCAAGCAACTCAGCTTCCTTCCTATTGCGAACAACAATTACAGGGCCCGTTTCGGAAGCGTGCGAAAAAGTAGCGCGTGTTTCTTCATGCAAATACTTTCCATGAACAACCAAGGTGTATCCGCGATTTCCCAATTCCGCCGAGCGCTTCCAAACCCGTTCAACAAATGGACAAGTGGTGTTATATCTTTCAAGCTGAACACCCAACTGCGCAAGCTCAGCGGCCATTTCTAACGTAGTCCCAAAAGCAGGTGTAATAACAATATCATCAGAACTCAAGGTTGAAAAATCAAGCAGCCGAGATCCGTGATTGTCGACCAAAAATTGAATTCCCTCGGCAAGTAAATCTTCATTCACTTGAGGGTTGTGTATCATTTCACCCAACAGAAAAATTCGCTTACCTGGATTTTCAGTAACCGTTCGAAACGCAATTTCTATGGCATTCTCAACGCCGTAACAAAATCCAAAATGTCGAGGAATTATGATCTCTGTTTTTCCAACTTGAAAAACAAACGGCGTGTGATCCTTCTTTCGAGGATCATTTAACTTCCGTATCTCCTTTATTCGTCCAAGAATAGTAGACCTATAATGCTCGGGCACTTCAAACTTCTTCATTCTATTTCAATTGCTCTAATGATAACAACGTATGTGACTTTTCGTTCACCCACATTTCCTTATCAAAATTCGCTAACTCACCACGTCTATTGGCTCGGATAAGGGGTCGGAAAATTTTATTTTTCGAATAGGATTCAGAATGTTCAACGATAAACAACAATGATTTCAATCCCGCCAAACGCTGACTTTCGGGTTTAATCTTCTCCTCGTGTTTCAAGGCGTAGCTTATACTTCCGAATAAATAAGCCAACATCAAATCCTCATTGAAGAGATAATTACTATAGGGACCAATTTCAACATTCACTCTTAGAATCGGGTTTTTCGTCACCCATTCCATAACAAAAATACCCGCTGCACTTCTTTCTACGAGCTGTTCAGAAAGCGGCGTAGAGCAAAGCCATTCCAATAGGTTTTGAACCTCTTTTTGATTTTTCACAAACGATTCCTGGCTGTCCCATTTCTCATCTTTATTAAAGGACGGACACTTTCTGTACTCTTGAGCACACAAGGAAAGCGGTAGAAAAAAAAGAGACAAAATTAGAAATTTCATAACTCCTCTAATGTTTCAACAAATGAAATTCCATAATTATGCAAATCACGAAGCAATGGTTTATAGAATTCAGGTGAAACTGGAATCTGTACACCGCGTGAAGAAAAATCTCCGTTAAACAACCGGTCTACTGCAAAAGCTATTGGCATACCTACCGTTTTCGACATGGCAGTTCTAATCTCATCGTCTCCTTCTAAAACCATAGATGAGGTCAACATAAACTTCTTTCCTTTCAGGGTGTATCCGAATTTGTGCACCATCACAATCATATCGCGATCACCTTCTCTCAACACCCACTTTCTCTCGAGTAATTGTTGTAAATGTTGCGCACAAGTAAGCTCATCTTTGCTCAGAGGTTCATTGCTGAAGATTCCAATCTCTTGCAACATATTTGCAACCAGCTCATTTTCATTTTTTATATTGAAGTTAAGACCGAGCAAAGACTGAGAAAGATCTTCCCATGTTGAAAACGCCCCAGCTGGAATCTTCGTATCGTCATTGGTGAATCCGTTCTTAACTAAAAAAGCCCAACCTTTACAATAACCTTGTTTCCTCAGCGTCCCACGCACCAATTTCTGAACGTTTTCTAATCCGTATAATTCTATATAGTGCACAGAATTTCTATTGGCATACGCGTCATAACGCACACCATCACTGGCAACAACAGTTTCTACCTCATCAAACAATTTGAAATAAGGAACCATTCGAAGTTTGTCGTTCTCTCGGTACATCGCATGCCCCGTGCTTCCGGCTAGAATTATATTCCTTGGGTTCCAAGAAATTTTGTATCCCCAAAGATTATCATCACTTGCCGGAGCAACTAGTCCGCCTGTATAGGATTCGAAAGATGTAATTTCAGCCCCTTGCTCTTTCAATCGATGAATTATCTCCATAGCCGATATATGATCGATTCCAGGATCTACACCCATCTCGTTCAATACTAACACCCCTTCTTGAATGGCACGTTCATTCATCGCATTCACTTCCGGACTTACATAACTCGGGGTAAAAACATGAACGTGAAAATTTATGCAATCCTTAACCACTTCCGCATGCATAAATGCAGGAAGCATGGAGATTACCAAGTTTGAATGCGCAATTAATTTGTGACGAAACTTCGCGTCACCTGCATCTCCTGCAATAAATTCAACATGATTCAAATGACCATATTCATTGGCCCAATGCGACACATTGGTATCTGCAACCAGCACAGTCCATTTGCCTAACAAAGCTCCTTCCACTAAAAAAGAAACCAAATGGCGAGCGCTTCTTCCAGCGCCAAACAATATAATTTTCTTCGTATCCATCGCAAACAAAGTTAACCAATCCCGTTGGGTTCTGTTTCCTTCGCTTTTATTTTTTGGCATAAACTTTCATAACGATAGAAACATAACTAAATTTACATCCATAACAGAGAATTGAACTGATGAAAAAAACTTTACTTTTTTGTACTACTCTATTTGCTTTCACGAACGTTTTCGCCCAAATGAACGCTGTAATTTATTCTGAAGCTGGGGAAAAATTCACGCTATACTTGAACGGTGAGTCTATGAACAGCTCGCCTCTCTCAAATGTGAAACTTCAAGGCCTCACCTCTGAGTTTTATCAGGCCCGCGTAGATTTCCAAGATGCCGCGCTAGCGGATTTTTCCAACAATAATTTCGCACTCCATCCTGGAATGGAGGTTACGTATCAAATCAAGAAAAATAAAAAGGGGGAATATGTTCTTCGATATTACACTGAAAACGCAATTTCAGCCACTTCAAAAACCAATACCAACACAGACAACAATGCTGTAAAAGATTTCGCTGTGGTGGATGATGCACCGAATTCGGCAGCTCCAGCCGGTGGAAATAGCAAAACAACTACAACAACCACTACTACAGGAAGTAATTCAACACAGAATAACACCGGAAATATTGGAATGAATATTAATGTAGACGGTACAAATTTGGGAATGAACGTGAATGTTAATGAAACAGGTAATGGCACTAGCGGTAATGTTGGCATGAACATAAATGTAGACGGTATGAACATGGGAATTAACATGAGTGTTCCGAACGTGGATGTACAAACGAACGGAACAACAACTACTACAACCACTAGCACTTCATCTACCACTACTAATTCAGCTGTTCCTGCGCATACCACTCGTCCAAGTGAGCCAGCAAACAACCAGCCCACAAATGCCACAATTAGCGGAAACGGAAATTGCACGCGTTCCATGGATGCTGCTAGTTTTGGCAAAGCAAAACAGTCTATTTCTAGCAAAGGATTTGATGACACTCGCCTCTCTACCGCAAAGCAAGTGGCTAAAGCGAATTGTTTGACAACAGATCAAATTCAAGAAATCATGGCAATTTTCGGATTCGAAGACAGCCGCTTAGATTTTGCTAAGTTCGCTTACGACTATTGCTTTGACCAGAACAACTACTTTAACGTTAGTCAAGGATTCAGTTTCGACTCGAGCACTGAAGAGTTGAATGAATATATAGAAACGAAATAATTATGAAAAACTGGCTCTACATCTTAACTGCATTGCTCTTGCTTGGTACACAAGCATGTCAAAACAGTAAGCACTTTACAAAACTTGGTCAAAAGCAAGAAGCAGCTGGACTTAATAAAGAAGCTTCTGAAAGCTACTATACCGCACTTTGGAAAAAGCGGGCAAACATTGACGCTCAAATAGGGATGAAGAAAACAGGGCAAACTGTTTTAAACGCCATGCTCAGTGAATTCAGCCAAAAAAGTAGTTTTGGCAACAAAAAAGAGGCTGTATACGCCTTCATTTCGGCAAGAGATTATCGAGCAAAAATTATTGGTGTTGGAGTTGAACTTCAAATCCCCGATTTTTACAATGGCGATTTTGAAAAAGTAAAAAAATCATTTCTCACCGATTTGTACGAGCAAGGGACAAAACTTCTTGAAGAAAATAAGTTCACCGATGCTGAAACGAACTTCAATGAAATAAGTAGACTTGACCCAAATTTTAAAGATGCCGGAGAACTAAAAGACATTGCATACTTAGAGCCCATTTATCAAAAAGCTGTCGCGGAACTCGAAGCAAAACATTACCGCACAGCGTATTCTAACTTCTTGAAAGTTGAAGAACGTAAATTGGGCTACAAAGAATCTGCAGACCTGAAAAAGAAGTGCCTCGACAAAGGCAAGTATACTGTCGCTCTTCTTCCTTTCACCAATGGAACGAATATGCAAGGAAGCGATACCAAAGCAACGGCCTATATTCTTAACGCTTTAACACAAATCAACGACCCGTTTCTTCACGTTATCGATAGAGAAAATTTGAATAACATTCTTGCTGAGCAACGCATACAAATGAGCGGAATTTTCTCCGAATCAAATGCCGTTGAAATTGGTAAAATCTCAGGCGCTAAGGCACTAATAACGGGAACTGTATTGAACCACACCGTTCAAAACGGACAGATTCGCAAAGTCACTCGAAACGGCTTCGAATCCTATCAAGTTAAAAAAGTAAACGCTGAAGGAAAAACATTTTACGATACAGAATACAAGTCGGTTCAATTCGACGAGTATTACAACTACGCAGAGTCGAATGTATCCATTCAGTACAAGATGACATCCATTGAAACTGCTTCTCTCATTAAAAATGACATCTTCACAGAGAAGAAAAAAGATGAAATTATCTATGCCATATACGGTGGCAATGCTAACAACCTTTTCCCTGCAAATGGAAACGTTGTAAACACCAACTATCGTGATCGCAATACGTTGAAGGACATGCTAAGTGCCCGAAGAAATTTGCGCGAAGGAAATGATTTAGCCAATGATTTGTATATTGAAATTGCCAAGAAAATCGCAGATAACGTCAAAACACAAATGCAAACGCTCGTTCCTTAATGAAATTACTCTCGAAATACACGCTCTTCCTTGGAATAATTCTGCTAACAGCCTGCGGGGGTAAAGACAGTGTTAAAACCGTTGTGCCACCTCCACAGCCGAAACCTGAATGGGTATCTGCTCGACCTGTTAACTCTTCGTATTACATTGGAATTGCAACAAGCTCGAAAACCACGCAGCCTGCAGACTATCAAGCTATCGCAAAAAAACTCGCGCTAAATGACCTTGCTACAGAAATTTCTGTCAAGGTGGAGGGACAAACATTCTTCAATAGTATGGAGGTAAATAAAGCTTTTAGTGAAAGCTTCAGTTCGAACGTTACTACTTCCTCCTCTGAATTATTAGAAGATTACGAAGTTGCAGGTATATGGGAAGACAAAGAAATATACGCCATTTATTACAAGCTGAACAAATACGACTACCAAAGTAAAAAAGCGCAAAAAAAGGAGAATTCACTGAGATCCGCTTTTGACTATTTGAAGAAAGGAAGGGAAGCAAAGAAATTGGGCAACATCCCCTCTGCCATTGACCTGTTCTATCACGGTCTATTCGCGCTAAAACCTTATTGGACCGAAGTAAACCAAATGAAAGATGAAAATGGCATTGACATCTTCATTGATAATGAATTGTTTTCGGAAATTCGTGCAGTACTTGCTGATCTTAGATTTGAAACGACTTTGAAGAACATTGTACTTTCTTCTTCCAACACCTTTAAAACACAAGTGCCGGTAATGATAACTTACAAAGGAGTAGGTGTTCGGGGAATTAATGTAAAGTATGCCTACCAGCGCGACAATTACATGAAACCGAAAACAGTAATGTCGGATAACGACGGAATTATTTTAGCAGATATAGATAATGTAAGTTTAAAAGCAAAAAACAACTCACTCGAATTAAGTCTTGTATTAGACGCCTTAGTACCTCAAGATTTAGACTCCGATCTCGCGAATGCTTTAATTGTTGGAATTAATACCGATCAAAGGAAAATTCCCATTGAAGTAATTGCTCCAAGTTTTTTTGTTTCTTCAAATGAATTCAAACTCGACGGAACTAGAACAACCAGCCTCGCCGAAATAACACGCAACACACTTATTAGTAAAGGCATGAGAATCGGAACAAGTGAAACCAATTCAGACTATGTCGTTTACATAAACACAAACCCAAGAGCTGGAGAAGATATTCAAGGTTTTAAGGTTGCCTATATCGACGGGAAAATTACCGTGAATGACACCAAAACAAGTTCAGCTATTTTCGAACACAGTATAAATGGGGTGAAGGGCGTTCAACTTTCACATGAGAATGCCGTCTTGGAAGCATACAAAAAAGAAAGAGAAAATATTGAAACAACGCTGATTAGCGAAATAATTAAAATTATTTTGTAAGTTTGGCATAATAACTGAAAACAACAATTAAACTAATATCTTGACAAAATGAAAACACGTATTACCCTTTTAGCAATCGCTGCAGTGACAATGATTGCTATCCCATCTTGCAAAAAGAACAAAGACGAAGTAAAAACTCCAGATCCAAAAGGAGAAGTAATCATCAACGAGTATTGCTCGGGTTCTGAATACAAAAGCACCAAAGAAGCTTTCCGTTCAACTGCTACCGGCGAGAGCATGGATCGTGAAACAGCGAAGAAAAAAGCTCGTTCAAACTCTATGTCTGAAATGGCAAAAACAATTAACGCTACAATGAAAATTGTTGGAGACAACTACGTTAACTCAACTGAAGTGAATAACAAAGAGGAAGTTACTGAGTCTTTCAACGAAATGGCTCGCACAGTAGTTGACCAAGAGCTTCGCGGTTGCATCGAAATCTGTGAGAAATTAACTCAACGTGCTGACGGAACATATGTAAGTTATGTTGCTCTTGAATTAAGCGGGAACTCAATTGCAGATGCTTACCAAAGTGGTTTGTCTAAAAATGACAAATTGAAAGCAGACTACAACTACGAGAAATTCAAAGAGACTTTCGACAAAGAAATGGAGAAACTTTCTCAAGGTAAATAATCTTTAACCTCTTCAAAAAGGTCACTTCGGTGACCTTTTTTTTTCACTATGAAATCACTTTTCACGCTCATATTCGCCCTTGGCCTTTTGCTTGGATTCGGACAAACGAGTCTGAAACTTCATATTGAAAATATTCCAGCACAGAACTCTAAAAAAGTCTTTCTGGAAGCCTTCGAAAAAGACCAATGGCAAATACTCGATAATGCTGAATTAAACAATTCTGGTGATTTAACCTTTCCTTTTACACCTTCGCACGTTGGGCAATACCGTATTCGTTTTTCTGGAACCGGTAAGTGCTGGACCGATTTTTACGTAAATCCTAAAACACTTCCGAAAACCATTGTATTGACTTTCGATTATTCAAAACTGAACGGCCTACCCTCTTCGTTGTATAATTCAACAGAGCAAACAGATTATGTTGAACTAGCTACCCTCTATTCAGCCCTTCAACTGGAGTATGACAGCTATAAATCTATCTCGCATCCTGCTTTTCTCAACAAGCAAAAAATCATCAATACCCGAATTGTAGACAAAGGAAAAGAGGACAATAAATCGGAAGTGTACTCGAATATCGCTCCACTTTTCTCAAGAAGACTTCCTCATGATTTCATGCAATTCGACAGCACTATTTACTTCAAACATTTTCTTGGAAATGTAGATTACAACAATGAAATTATTCTCTTCCATTATGCTTTCGTGCGCGGTTTAAACCAGTACTTCAATCAACTTTACAAGGCCTATCCAAAAGAATACGCCCAGAAATTTACAGATGAACTGCTGGGGCGAATGGGCGAAAACGAAGCCGTTAATCAGTATTTGCATTCTTTCATTTTGAACAAAATGTTAGATTATAAAAACGAAGGTGGGTTAAGCTATTACTTGAACAACTACGCAGACGGTTGTTCTGACAATTCTTCTTTCAACGTAAATACTAAAAATCTGATCGAATCACTTAAGAATTGTGCACCTGGTAAAAAAGGCGCAGAACTTAAATACCCCAATGCCCAGGGCAAAATAATATCGCTGGAAGAAACATGTAAAAAGAATAAAATAACCCTGGTTATGTTTTGGAAGAGCAGCTGCTCGCATTGCGAAGAATTCCACCCGCAACTGCAAGATATTTATAAGAAATACCATGAAAAGGGTCTGGAGGTATACGCCATCTCTATTGACAAAGAGGAAGCGCCTTGGAAAAATAACCTATTAACACACCAACAGCCGTGGATCAATGTACTTCCTGCTATGGACAAGCGGCCATTTCTCGCTAAGCATTACCCAGCCCCGTCTACACCAACACTCATTGCCCTTGATTCCAACATGAAAGTCATTAGCAGACTCATTATGAGAAGTAAGTTGGAAAATTTCCTAGAAGAAAATAAGGCTTATTTTGAATAACCCACTACTTTTGTGCTTTACAAATCAGAATGAGCAAAGTAGATGTATTGTTAGGCCTTCAATGGGGCGATGAAGGAAAAGGAAAAATTGTCGATGTATTAACTCCGAAATACGACATCGTAGCCAGATTTCAAGGCGGACCGAACGCGGGCCACACGCTTGAATTCAACGGAACCAAACACGTTCTACACACCATTCCTAGCGGAATTTTCCATGATCATGTAACCAATGTAGTTGGAAACGGAGTCGTTATTGACCCAGTCGTTTTCGCCACTGAAATTGAAAAACTACAAGCAAAAAATGTTGATGTAGCTTCTCGACTTCTTATTTCGAAAAAAGCACATCTTATTCTTCCAACACATAAACTCTTAGACGCCGCCTCAGAAGCAGAAAAAGGCAAATCCAAAATAGGATCCACTTTGAAAGGAATTGGCCCAACCTACATGGACAAAACCGGTCGCAATGGCCTTCGTATTGGCGATATTCTTTCAAATAATTTTTTAGAGAAATACAACACGCTGGTTGAAAAGCATAAAAAAATGCTTTCGCATTTTCAATTTGAATATTCACTCGATGAGATGGAAGCAAAGTGGTTCGAGGGTATTGAAATATTGAAAACATTAACTTTCATAGACAGCGAAAACTATCTGCACAAAGCCATTCGTGAAGACAAAAAGATTTTGGCTGAAGGCGCTCAAGGTTCACTTCTCGATATTGATTTCGGATCTTATCCGTTTGTTACTTCAAGCAACACGGTTGCGGCTGGGGCATGCACCGGACTTGGAATTGCTCCTAACTCAATAGGTTCTGCTTTCGGTATTTTCAAGGCCTATTGTACGCGAGTGGGTAGCGGTCCTTTTCCAACTGAATTAGAAAATGAGGTAGGCGAAAGAATGCGTAAAGAAGGAAACGAATTCGGCTCAACAACCGGACGTGCGCGCCGTTGCGGATGGCTTGATATTCCAGCTCTTCGCTACGCTTGTCGCCTAAATGGAATTACAGAATTATATATGATGAAGGCAGACGTGCTTAGCATCTTCGAAGAAATTCTTATATGTACCCATTACAACATCAACGGTATTCAAACAGATGAAATGCCTTATGATTTGTTAGATGGAAAAGTAGAACCTATTTACACTTCTCTGAAAGGTTGGAATGCTGATTTAACGAAGATTCGCACCATAGAAGAATTCCCTCAAGAACTTTCAGACTACATTGCATTTATTGAAAAGGAAATGGAAATCCCAATCACCTATGTTTCTGTTGGGCCTGACCGCGAGCAAACCATTGTAAGATAAACTCCGAACAATATATAACTTCATTAAAATAATTCTTGTTGCGCTTTCCGTAGTTCTGATAACTCAGAATTCAGCGGCTCAAGCCAAACACGTGCAATTGGTGCATGCTGACAAAATAGCATTCAATAAAAATCTAATCAATGGTCAGCGACTCATTGGACATGTTCATTTAAAATTCGACGGAACAGATTTTTATTGCGACTCGGCTTATAAATTCAGCAATGGAAATTTTCAAGCCTTCGGAAACATTCGCGTAAACAAACCGGGAGAGTATAGCATTTCTGGAAAAAGATTGTTCTTCACTGAAGCTTCGCAATCTGCCACCCTGAATGATAATTGCATATTCTCAGACGGTGGAATGACCCTTACTTCGCCAAACATGTCCTACAACATGAGGTCTGAGGTAGCTACCTATTCTGGAGGAGGAAAAGTTGTTTCCAGCAAAAACAACAACGAATTAGTTTCTCAAACAGGTCGTTACCACAGCCCTTCAAACAACTTCACATTTAGGAGAAAAGTCACCGTGAAAAATAAAGACTACACGGTTGTCTCAGACACGATGTTGTACAATACAGTTACAGAAATCTCATACTTCTATGGGCCAACAACCATCAAAGGAAAAGACCTTGAAATTAAGTGCGAGAACGGTTACTTCAATTCTAAAATAGAGACATGCAGTTTCAAAAAAAACGCTCGTGTAAAATCAAAAGAACAAACGCTTTTCGGCGATAGTATTTTTTATAACGGGAAAGAAAAATGGGGCGAAGCCTTTCAGAATGTTATAATCCTTGATAACAATTCCGATTTGACCATTCGCGGGGATTATGGACGGCATGAGGAAACAAATGAAATTTCCTGGGTAACTGGAAAAAGTATCCTTGAAAAAATACTCGAAAACAAGGATACACTCTTTATCGTTGCGGATACACTTTTCGCAAAAAAAACAGGTGCTGAAAATCGCGATATAAAAGCATATCATCACGTTCTCCTTTTCAGCAAAGACTTGCAAGGCAAATGCGATTCGCTCTCACTTTCAGAGGCAGATTCGATTATGCGCATGTTCTACTCTCCTGTGCTCTGGAACGATGCTAATCAACTTACAGGAACGGAGATAAACCTGCACTTCAAAAACGACAGTTTAGACTTTCTTTATGTTCCTGAAAAGAGTTTTTTAGCATCTGAAGTTGTTCCTGGCTATTTCAATCAAATAAGAGGAAAATCTCTTCATGGTCAATTCATAAAAAATGATCTTCACGAGGTTCAGATAAAAGGAAACGGGCAGCTCGCCTATTTCTCTACAGAAGAGAAAAATAAAAGAATAAAGATTAGTGGATTGAACCGCACGGATTGCTCAAACATTCGTATTGAAATGGCGGCAAAAACGATACAAAAAGTTACACTTGAGAATGAACCGAATAGTTTGTACAACAGCATTCAAAAAGCCAAAGCCTCTCAATTCAAATTAGACGAGTTTATTTGGCGCGGAAGTGAAAGACCTAAGTCAAAAGATGACCTTCTGAAATTACGCGAAGAGTGGTCTAAATGACATTTGTTCATGCACTTCCATTTTCACAGCACGAATAACATCTTCATTCGAAGCATTAGAAATTACTTTATCAATTGCATTCGCAACAAAAACCATATCACTTGCAAGTAGTCCTCTTGTTGTAATGGCAGGTGTTCCAATACGAATACCGCTTGTCACAAATGGCGATTTGTCGTCGAAAGGCACCATGTTCTTATTGACTGTAATCTCTGCACTTACCAACGCTTGCTCAGCATCCTTTCCAGAAATATTCTTGTTTC